>CAZVNU010000052.1:580-10862 GCA_964628335.1 uncultured Phycisphaeraceae bacterium | reverse complement strand
CATCGACGGCCTGCTGCATGTCTCGGACCTGTCCTGGACCAAGAAAGTCAGCCACCCCAACGAAGTCCTCAAGAAGGGCGACATCCTCAAGTGCGTGGTGCTCGACGTGGACCAAGAGAAGCAGCGCATCGCGCTGGGTCAGAAGCAGCTCGAGGAAGATCCGTGGGTGGAAGCCATCCCCTCGGCTTACCAGCCGGGCATGATCGTCAAGGGCAAGGTCTCCAAGATCACCAACTTCGGCGTGTTCGTCGAATTGGAAGAAGGCCTGGAAGGCTTGCTGCACATCAGCGAAATCTCCGACCACAAGGTCGAAGTGCCCACCGATGTGGTGCAGATCGGCCAGGAGCTGGAAGTCAAGATCCTGCGCGTCGACCTCGACGATCGCAAGATCGGCCTCTCGCTCAAGCGCGCCAAGTGGACCGATGCCCAGGAGCAGGCCGCCGACCGCGTTGAGAAGAAGAACGCTCCGGCCCCGACCTCCGGCGGTTTGGGTGGTTTGGGTGACGGCTTCGAGCACCTGGGCTCGGACAAGATCACCTTCGGCCGCTAAATCCAATTCAGTTGCAATCGAAAAAACCCGCGCTTTGGCGCGGGTTTTTTGTGGTTGTTGGGGGTTTTTTTTCGCGGGGCCGCGTCATTGCGTTGGGTTGCCAAGCAGGGCGTCCGCATGCTCGACATCCTGCCGGAAGGCCCGCACATGGCCGTCCGCGCGGGAGAAGCGCAGGCACAGGCAGGGGATGCCGCGCTGGCGCATGGCTTCCTGCACCGTGCGCGTGTGCTTGGCTTTGTCATCCACGAACACGATCCGCTTGGGCGCATGGCCGGAGAGGTCGAGGATTTTGGCCAGGGCTTGGCCTTTGGTCAGCCCCAATTCGCCGATGAAAAACACCCCTTGGTGGTAGGCCGCGCCGTGGCCCAATTGGGCGGCATCGGCGGCGCGCCTGGGGGTGAAGCGGCCGTCTTGCAGGTGCAGGCCGGCCTGTTCGAGTTGTCGGTGGGTGAGGGCGGCGGCGCCGGCCGAGCGGGCGGTCAGGGCGAAAAAAGGGATGCGGTTTTCGCGCAGTGTGGCCAGCACTTGGGGGGAGTTGGGATCCACGCATTGCACTTCGATGCGGTCTTGCCAGGCGTTGAAGGCGCGGTCGGCTTCTTCGATGGCCCGGGTGGCGCTCATGCCGCACTTGACATGGGTTTCCACCAGAAAATCGTACCATTGGTCCGACCCCGAATGCCCCCGGGGTTCCAGCAGGGTGTTGTCGATGTCAAAGACCACCACGGTGCCGGGGCCGCTTTCCCGCAAGACGCGGGCCATGCCGGCTTCCTCCACGATGCCGCATTGGAATGGCGCGGCGGCGGGGACGGCCGGTGTTTGGCAGCCCAGAGCCGCGAGCAGAAGTGCGGGCAGCAGGCGGCGGACGACGGTGGAATGGGCGGGCATGGCCGTCAGTGTATCGGGTGCAAGTGAGGGATTTGCGAGGTGGCGCGCTTCTCGTCCACATCTGCATCCGCATGCGTTACCCCATGGCTTTTTTCAATTCCGCATGCAGATGCTCGCGCACTTCCTGCTCGGTGTCAAAGGCGGCGGCTTCGCGGGCGATGCGCTGGCAGCGCTTGATGTTGACGCTGCGGATGATTTCCTTGGTCTGCGGGATGGCCGGCGGGGTGATCGACAGGTTGCGCATGCCAAGGCCGGCCAGGAACAGGACAAAGGCCGGATCGCCGCCCATTTCGCCGCACAGGGAGACTTCGATTTTGGCGCGGTTGGCGGCGCGCAGCACTTCCTTGATCAGGTGCAGCACGGCGGGGTGGGCGTCGGTGTAGAGGTTGGCGATGCGCTCGTTGCCGCGGTCCACCGCCACGGTGTACTGCACCAGGTCGTTGGTGCCGATGGAGAAGAAATCCACCTCTTTGGCGAAGGCATGGGCCTGGATGGCGGCGGCGGGCACCTCGACCATCATGCCCACCTGGATGTGCTGGTCAAAGGCCAGGCCGCGGTCCGTCAGTTCGTTCATGGCGTCGCTGAGCACCATTTTGGCTTGGCGCAGTTCCGACAAATGGGAGATCAGCGGGAACATCACCTTGACCGGGCCGTGGGCCGAGGCGCGCAAAATGGCGCGCAACTGGATGCCGAACATCGGCAGGTTTTGCAGGGACAGCCGGATGGAGCGGCAGCCCAGGAACGGATTGCGTTCGTCGGCCAGGTCCTTGAGGGCTTCGACGCAACTGTCCTGCTTGTCAGCGCCAAGGTCCAGGGTGCGGATGGTCAGTGGCTTGCCCTTGAGCAGTTGGACCGCTTCCAGGTAGGCGGCGTATTGCTCGTCCTCATCCGGCTCGTGGTCGTTGCCAAGGAACAGGTATTCGGAGCGGAACAGGCCCACGCCCTCGGCGCCTTTTTCAAGGGCGGCGGGAATTTCATCGGCTTGCTCGATGTTGGCAAGCAGGGTGATGCGGGTGCCGTCCTGGGTTTGGGCCGGCAGGTCGCGCAGGGCGTCGCGGCCGCGTTCGGCGGCGGTTTCGCGTGCCAGTTCCTGCCGGTATTTCAGCAGGTGGTTGGCGTCGGGATCCATGATCACCAGGCCGTTGTTGCCATCGATGATGACGATGGCTCCGCCCTTGATGGTTTCGGTGATGTCGCCCAAGCCCACCACGGCCGGGATGCCAAGGGCATGGGCCAGGATGGCGGTGTGGCTGGTGCGCCCGCCAAGGTCGGTGACGATGGCGCGGATGCGGGTCTTGTCAAGGGCCGCGGTCTGGCTGGGGGTCAGGTCGTGGGCCACCAAAATGCTGGGCTGGTCCACCGAGCCCAGGGTGGCTTCGGCGTGGCCGTGCAGGTGGCGCAACACGCGGCGTTTGATGTCGTAGATGTCGCTGACGCGCTCACGGAAAAAAGCGTTGTCCTGCGCCAAAAAAGTGTCGGCCAGGCGCTCAAACACGGTGAACACGGCGTATTCGGCGTTGACTTTGTCCTGCTTGATTTGCGCCGTCAATTGGTCGAGCAAATGCTTGTCGGCCAGCATGCCCTGATGGAAGCCGAAGATGGCGGCCAACTCCGACCCCAGGGTCGAGGCGGTGGCATCCATCTGCGTGCCGATTTCCTCGCGCGAGGCGTCCAAGGCCGTTTGCAGGCGTTGCAATTCGGCAGGCACCTGCGCCAATGGGATGGCTTCGCGCGCGACCGAGTGGTCGTCGGCGTTGAGCACGATGGCGGGGGCGATGGCCACGCCGGGAGAAACGGCAATACCTTGGCGAATATGCATGGACAGGTAGTCTAACTTTCAGTCCGGCAAAAAGAAAGGGCCAAGCGGGGTTCCGGGCGGTTTTTCCGAAAAAGAAAAAACCCGCCAAACGGCGGGTTTTTTTGCAAAAATCGCGGGGGTATGGTTTAGCGCTTCGAGAACTGGAAGCGGCGGCGGGCGCCGGCTTGGCCGTACTTCTTGCGCTCAACCTGGCGGCTGTCGCGGGTCATGAAGCCGTTTTCACGCAGGGTGTTTTCGAGCTCGGGGGCGTAGCCCTTCAAGGCGCGGGCCAAACCCAGGGTGATGGCTTCGGCCTGGCCGGTGATGCCGCCGCCGTTGACGGTGACGAACACATCGAGCTTGCCGAGCATCTCGGTGGCCTTGAGCGGCGAGATGCAGGAGTTTTGGCCTTGCACTTCGGTGAAGAACACATCGTGGGCCTTTTGGGTGCCAGCCGTGCTCTTGACCAGGAACAAGCCGGTGCCGGGCTTGATGCGCACGCGGGCGACCGAGGTCTTGCGGCGGCCGGTGCCCCAGATGAAACCGGCGGCGTCAGGCTTGACGGCGGCGGCCAAAGGGCGCACATGGGCGGTGGTGGCGGGGGCAGCTTCGAGAGTTGGGATTTGGATGTCGCTCATGGCGTTCTTTTGAAATTCAAACTTGAGGTTTCAAGTTTGAAGCGTGGGGTGTTGGGGTAAGGAGTGAATCAGGCGGCGGCAGCGGCTTTGACGCCTTGGGCCGCGTGGGGATGCTTGCTGCCGGCGTAGATCTTGAGCTTGGTCATCTGATGCACGGCAATCTTGTTCTTGGGCATCATGCGCTTGACGGCATTTTCGATCACGCGGTCGGGATGGGTGGCCAAAACGGCGCGCAAGGTGGTGGTCTTGAGACCGCCCGGGTGCTTGGAGTAGGAGGCATGGCTCTTCTGGTCGAGCTTCTTGCCGGTCAGCTTCACCTTTTCGCAGTTGGTGATGACGACAAAATCGCCCACATCATGGTGCGGGGTGTAGGTGGCTTTGTTCTTGCCCATGAGAATGGTGGCGATTTCGGCGGCGAGGCGGCCGAGCACCTTGTCGGTGGCATCAATCTGCACCCACGCGCGGGTGACTTCGTGGTTCTTGGCGAGGGTGGTCTGGCGATTCATGGTGGCGGCCCAAAAAGGAGCAAAAATAAGGTGCAAACAAGGGTGTCAAAACAGACGAAACAGCCCCAGTGCGAAGAATGGGGCCGAGCAGGATACCAAGTTGCCGTTTTCTGTCAAATCGGGGGTGGGGTAAAAAGTGGGAAGCCCGGGCCATTTGGGTCGCCTAAACTCCCCGGATGCAGGCCCGCCCCAACCCGCTGCCAGAACCGCTGTTTGCCTTGCACGAGGCCGGTTTTTCGTTTGAACCGGCCTTGGCGGTGCTAAACCAGATCAGCGCCCAGGTGCCGGCCGGGCGATTGACCGTGATTTTAGGGCCAAATGGCGCCGGCAAAAGCGTTTTGCTGTCTTTGTTGGCCGGTTTGCGCCATCCCACGGCCGGCACGGTCTGCTTGGCCGGCCGCCCGTTGGCCACCTGGCCTGCGGCTGAATTGGCCGCCAAGGTGGCATGGGTGCCACACCAAAGCCAGGGCGGTGATTCATTTTCGGTGGCCCAGATGGTGGCCATGGGCCGGGTCGCCCAGACCGAACCATTGGCGAAATCCGAGGCTGCCGCCCTGCGGGCCATGACGCAAATGGAATTGACGGCCTTGGCCCACGCTCCGGTGGGCGCACTGTCGGGCGGCCAGCGCCGCCGCGTGATGCTGGCGCGGGCCTTGGCCCAATTGGACGGCGCCCCGGCCGGCGTGTTGCTGCTCGACGAGCCGGATGCCAACCTGGATCCGGCGCAAGTGGTTTTTTTGTTTGAAAAGTTGCGCCTGTGGGTGGCGCAAGGCTTGACGGTGGTGGCAGTGGTGCACGACCTGCATGTGGCGGCGGAATTCGCCGATGAAGCGTGGCTGATGCAAGAGGGCCGGCTGATCGAGGCCGGCGCGGCCCAAGAGGTTTTGACGGCGGAAAACTTGAGCCGGATTTACGCGGTGAAAGTGGGGGTGGGGGCAGGGTGGCGGGTGGGGTGAGGGCATGCCAATAGAATGCGCCGCATGCCCGATGTCGCCCTCCCCCAACCCGCCAATGCCGATGAAGCCATGGACGCCCCCGTCGCCCGCATGGGCGTGGTGGTGGGTGCGGCCCTGGAAGCCGGGATGACCGCCTCAATCATCGCGCCGCCTTGGCACGGCGATGAAAATGCCAAGTTGAGCGACACCCATGAGGACAACGCCCTGGCGTGGGCGGTGGTTTGCGCCTTGAATCAGGCGGCACAAGACGGGATTGCGCACTTGGCGCTGCCATTGGACTATGCCGCCTTCCCCAAGCCGCGCGCCGCCCAAATCATCTTCGGTCATGTGCACGGGCATTTGCTGCGCTCGGCGTTGCCCGGGCGGGTTTCATTCGTGTTCGCCGCGCAGGCTGACGCCGATTTGTTTGCGCGCGTGGCGCAAAATCGGCGGCAATGGATGGGCTCACCCAGGCGCTAGACTTTCCGCATGACCGACCTCCCCGACATCCAGCCCGGCCAATCCCTTGAACTGCTCAAGGCGCTGCACATTTTGACGCGCGAGGGCAAGCTCAACCAGGACAGCCGGCGCAAGTTGAAACAGGTCAACCACCTGGTGCAATTCATTGCGCCGTTGATTGACGATGCCCTCAAAACCAAGGCGCAACTGACCTTGGTGGACCATGGCGCGGGCAAGTCGTATTTGGGCTTCATCCTGTATGACCTGTGTTTGAAAGCGCACCAGAAAAAGGGCGCCAAGGCCCGCGTGGTGGGCATTGAAACCCGCGCCGAGTTGGTGGCCTCGTCGCGCGCCTTGGCGGCGCAACTGGATTTTTCCGGCATGGCGTTCTTGCATTTGCCGGCGGCAGAGGCGGCGGCGGGCGTGGCGGGAGAGGTGGAGATCGTCACCGCCCTGCACGCCTGCAACACCGCCACCGACGATGCGATTGATTTCGCCCTGGCCAAGCAGGCGCAGTCGGTGGTGCTGGTGCCCTGCTGCCAGGCGGAAGTGGCGACCCATTTGCGCCAAAGCAAGGTCAAGATGGACGGCCACCCGCTAAGCGACCTGTTCCGCCACGCCCTGCATGCCCGCGAATTCGGCAGCCATCTGACCAATGTGCTGCGCTGCCTGCGGTTGGAGGCCCACGGCTACCAGGTGACCGTCACCGAGTTGGTGGGCTGGGAGCATGCGGTGAAGAACGAACTGATCATCGCCAAGCGCACCGACAAACCCGGCAAGCGGGCGGCGGCGTCGTTGCAGGTGCTGCTCAAGCAGTTCAAGTTGGAGGAATTGAAAGGGCGTTTTGCGGTGTGAGGGGGAGGTGGTAGAGTTGGCGCCCATGGCCCACGACAAGCAAAAAATTCGCCGCTGGACTGTTTCAGGATTATTGCTGCTGGCCGCGCCGCTGTATGTGGTTTGCGGGTTGTCACATGTGTGCATGTGCGGGCATATGGAGCATGGGCCCTATTCGTTTATCCACATGCTCAATGATTACGCTTGGATTTTTGCCATGGTGATCTCATGTGTATTTTGTTGGAAATCGGACATGTACGGGCGGTGGACGGTATTTTTCATATGCGTATTCCTGGGGTTGTCTCGCGTGCTTCTCGGCAGTGGCGGAAGTGTTTTTTTCCTTTTTGAGATACCGCTGTTGATTTGGCTGATTGTGTTGGCCATTCGAGGGTTCTTCAAGGGGGCCAAGGATTGGCGTCAAGCAACAGTTGAAGAGTGGCGACGGCATTACAAGCGGACATGGCGGATTTTTTTTGTTTCGCTTGGTATTGCGATTGCATTGGTTCTGGCGGTGTGGGGCGGCTACCACCTCTGGTGGGGAATACGCCGGGCCTTGGTGCCGCGGGTGCAGGTGACAGCCAGGCCATTTACAGGAAATTACATGATGAAACCTGGGGATGCGTATGTTTTCAAACTGCCAGGTGGAAAAGAACTCGCGGTGTGGTGTGTAAAGAACAAGTATCGCGGAATGTCAGGATTTGACGAAGAACTGGAAATCAAGTTTGGAGAGCAATCATTTCATGAAAAAGCATATGACGAAGCATCCTATGTGCACTCTGGAAGCACCACGCAGTATGGCTCTGATGCGTTTGAGTATCACTTGGGTGTTGCAGGAAACTCGGTCGATTTGAAGGAAAAACCCATGATTGACGGGAAATTGCCCATTGAAGTGAATGTGCGATGAGACAGCAAGGGTGGGGTTGTCGATGAGAAAGGTGATGCCTGCCCTTCCCCGCTAAAATCCCCACCCTCATGCCCCACGCCAAATTCCTCCTCGCCCTCTGCCAGCACGCCTCGCCGGAAAATGCGTCCAAAGACGCCATTTTCGCCGTCTTTGAAGCCCAGGCCCGCGAAGCGGCCAAGGCCGGCGCCAAACTGATCGTCACCCAGGAACTGTTCCTGGCCTGGTATTTCTGCCAAGGCCTGGACGAAGCCCGTTTTGGCTACGCCGAAACCATTCCCGGCCAGTCTTCGCAGCGCGTCGCGGCGCTGGCCAAGGAACTCAAAGTCACCCTCCATGCCTCGCTGTATGAGCGGGCCACCGATGGCTTGTATTTCAACACCTCGGTGACTTTTGGTCCGTCTGGCGAAGACTTGGGCAAGTACCGCAAGATGCACATTCCGCATGACCCGCGCTTTGAGGAAAAGTATTATTTCGCGCCCGGCGATTTGGGCTTCCAGTGCCAGCAAACGCCGGTGGTCAAATTGGGCCCCTTGGTGTGCTGGGACCAGTGGTACCCCGAAGCGGCCCGCGCCACCGCGCTCAAGGGCGCGCAATTGCTTGCCTATCCCACCGCCATCGGTTATTACAACGACGCCGTCAAGGGCGAGCCGCCCGCCACCCGCGCCGCCCAGCGCGAGGCGTGGATCACCGCCATGCGCGCCCATGCCATCGCCAACGGCGTGTTCGTCTGCGCGCCCAACCGTGTCGGCGCCGAGCGCGAATTGACCTTCTGGGGCTCGTCCTTCATCTGCGGCCCCGACGGCGTGATCATGGCGCAGGGATCCCAGGACAAAGCCGAGGTGGTGATGGCGGAAATTGATTTGTCGCGCATCGAAGCGCTGCGGCGCGGCTGGCCCTTCTTTCGCGACCGTCGCGTGGATGCCTATGACGGTTTGTTGACCCGTTGGGGAGGAAAATAAGATGCAACCGGAATATGTTTTCGCTTTGGCCTGCTTGGGTTTGACCGTGTTCAATGGCCTGCGTTCGTGGTGGGCGTGGCGCAACGGCCAGCGCATCATGGCCTTTGTTTCACTGGGTTTTTGCATCCTGGCGCTGGGGGCTTCGGGCTTCATGGCCTATCAGGGCCAGCAGGCCGAGAAAAAACGGGAAGCCGAATCGTGGCAGTTTGAATTCCCCGCCAGGGAATCCCAACCGCCGGCCATCGAGCACTGAGCGCAACCGCCCCATCCCCGTTTTGCCGGCTTCGTTTCATCACCCATCCCCTTTCCCATGCTTGTTTCCCATCCCAAAATTCCGGCTTTTCCCCAAATCGCACCCTTTGCCGGCGGCAAAGGTTTCCGTATGCCCGCCGAATGGGAGCCCTTGGACGCCATCTGGGTGGTGCCCCCGCACAACCGGGAAACCTGGCCCGGTTGCTTTGAGCAAGTCCAGGCGCAGCATGCCGCCTGGCGCGCCGCGATGGCGCCCTTTGTGCGCGTGCGCACCACCGATGAGCTGGGCATCGCCACCGACGATTCGTGGATCCGCGACTTCGGCCCGATCTTCGTGACCCGCGAAATCGACGGCAAGCGCGAAATCGGCGCCCATGATTTTTACTTCAACGCCTGGGGCGGCAAGTACGAGGGCGAGCGCTCGTTTGACAATGTGGTGCCGCAGGAGATCGCCGCCCGCGAAGGCTTCGCGCTCAAGGTGCACGATTTCGTGCTCGAAGGCGGCTCCATTGAAGTCAACGGCTCCGGCACTTTGCTGACCACCGCCCAGTGCCTGTATTCCTCCAGCCGCAACCCGTGGCTCAATCCGGCGCAGATCGAGGCGTATCTGCACGAGTCGCTGGGCGCCACCAACACCGTGTGGCTGCCCGGCGGCATCAGCGGCGACGACACCGACGGCCACATCGACGACATCGCCCGCTTCGTGGCCAAGGACCGCATCGTCTGCGTGAGCGCCCCCGAAGGCCACGACGACCATGAAGTCACCACCGCCAACCTCAAGGCTTTGCGCGAGGCCAAGGATGAAAACGGCAAGAAGTTCGAGGTGATCGAATTGCCCTTCCCCGAACCGCTGCTCTATGACTTCCCGGTGGACGACCATTACCGTGGCGGCGGCGTGCAGCCGGTGCCGGCGTCTTACGCCAACTTCATCTTCGCCAACGGCGCGATGTTCGTGCCGGTGTTCGGCCAGGCCAAGGACGACCTGGCCTGCCGCATCCTGGAGCAGGCCGCCCCAGGGGTGAAAATCGTGCCGGTGCGGGCGGAGTTTTTGGTGGTGGGTTTGGGCGCGCTGCATTGCCTGTCGATGCAGCAGCCGAAGGAATAATCGCGTCGTTCGCGATGCGTTCAAACAACGAGCCCTGAGCGCAAGCTCAGGGGATGGGCGTCGGTCCGGGTCTGTTGAATGGTTTGCGTATGACGCTGGTCAGCATTAAGTCTTAGCCTGTCGAATGGGCATCCCCTGAGCTTGCGCTCAGGGCTCGTTGTTATTCCTCCGGGATCGCCTTCTTCAAATCAATCTGCGTCCCCTCGTCGATCCCCTGCATCCCATCCGGGTGCGGCCGCTTGCGCAGTTCGCGCACCAGGGTCAGCATCGGTTCGTGCAGCGGCGCGGTGAACACCATCGGGTGGCCCAGGGTCGGGTGGTGGATTTTGAGGTAGCCCGCATGCAGGGCCGGCGTGCCCATGATGACTTTGCCATCCGGGTGGTCGCTGGCTTCGCGCAGCGCGCTTTGCTCCACATGTTTTTTGCCCTCGTCCTTGGTGCGGGCGAAATTCATGTG
>CAZVNU010000052.1:0-570 GCA_964628335.1 uncultured Phycisphaeraceae bacterium | reverse complement strand
GAGTTGGACCTTAAAACCGGCCGCACCCACCAGATCCGCGTCCACCTGGCCCACCGGTTCGCCGCCGTAAATCGAGTCGCCCACGATCGGCCAGCCTTGGTAGGCCAGGTGGACGCGGATCTGGTGGGTGCGGCCGGTTTTAAGGTCCAACTCGACCAGCGCATAGCCTTGGTAGCGCTCGCGCACGCGGTAGAAGGTCAGCGAGGGTTTGCCGTCGGCATCGTTGCGCACGCACATCGCTTCGCGGATGGTCGGGTGCTTGCCCAGCGGCTGGTCGAGCATGCCGGAGAGCGGTTCCGGGCAGCCGTGCACCACCGCCAGATAGGCTTTGCTGGTTTGGCGGAATTCAAACTGGTGGGCGATTTTCCAGTGGGCTTCCTCGGTCTTGCCGAACAGGATGACGCCGGTGGTGTCTTTGTCCAGGCGGTGGCTCACGCCGGGGCGGGCGCCGTTGGAACCGATGGAGGAGAGGCCGGGTTTGGCCGCGGCGCCAACCTGCGGCACATGGTCGGAGTCGATCCGGCCCTGGTGTTCAAGCGGCACACAACTGTCGGGGTGGTGCTCGAAATG
>CAZVNU010000051.1:0-11134 GCA_964628335.1 uncultured Phycisphaeraceae bacterium | reverse complement strand
TCTTTATTGACACATCTCGCTCACTTGGATACACGCCGCCGAAATTCAACGGTTTTGTGCCCTTGGTTTGTGTCTGGATGCGGTTCATCACGCGCACCGCATCAATCACCCAAATGAGCGTGGGCTTCCAATAGATGGACTTGACAACCCCCTTCATGGCTTCGTAGGTCGGGATGTGGTACGAGCATTTTTCGCCACCAATCCTGGTGAGCGGATCCGTGAAAAGGGCATGCCGCCCCCAAACGGTGAATTCGATGCTGTTTCTCAGTTTGTTAGACATTCAAGACATCCATTTCTCTGGTGGTTTCCGTCGAAAGTCCAAATTGGTCGCTGTAGTACCGCTCGTTAAGGTAGCGGATTCCCAGATCGCCGGGAAGTTCAATCAACGCTTTTTGCCGGATAAGCGCGTCATACTCGTAAGGGAAAATGTTGACGGTAAATTGCTGGGCTTGACGAAGAAGTTTTGCCTGGGCGCCGATATCTGATTCCGAGCAAAGATCGGCAATCATTTTTCGGCCCGCCTCGCCGTAGGGAACAACAACGCCTTTGGTTGGTGCATCAATGAATTGAAACGCCTTATTGGCTGCCATGAAAGATTGGCGGAGGTAAATGCTTGGGGCTTGGCGATTGCATCGGGCATATTCGGACACGGCCAAGGTGTTGGTTGAAAGCAGATTCAAAAGGGTGTCGCTGCGGCCTATCTTGTCGGGACCGACCGGGTAGCCCATCTCATCTTTGCGGTCGAAGAAGTAATTTTTGTAGTACCACGCCATGGCCTTCAAGCCGATGATGTCGTGGTCAAATTCCTCCGGCTTTTCCTTGAAATCTTCAAAAACACGCTCCGCTTTTTCTCGTCCAATGCGGATGTCTTCCAGATGATTCAAATTTTCATCCGCCGGATTCACGACATGAACGAAGCCGATATCGCGCGCACCGTGGCGATTGCAGCGACCAGCCGCTTGCGCGATGGAATCTAGCCCGGCTAGGCTGCGGATGACGGATCCAAAATCCACATCAACTCCCGCCTCAATTAACTGCGTGCTGACGCACAACACGGGCTTTTTCAGAAGCAGTTTGCCCCTGATTTCTGTGAGTATTTTTCTACGGTGAGCGGGGCACATGCTGGTGCTGAGGTGATACAGGGATTCGTCCCCATTATCCCCCAGCGCTTGGAATACTTGGCGTGCCATTGCCTTGGTATTGACGATGACCAAACAACTGCCCACAGACTGCTTCTGTTTCAACGCCAAATTGGCAATGTCGGCAATGGCCCATCCCCCCGGCCTTCGGCAATCCTTGACCTCAACACGCTTCAGGTTTTCAAACAACTGCTTGGCATCCGGCATGATTTCCGCATCTTGGGAAATCCGAGCAGCCCCGCTCAACGCATCGACATCCGCAAGCAACGGCTGGGTTGCCGTGCAAAGAACCACCGTACTCCCGCACTGCTCCACCAAGAAATTGATGGCGTTGTTAAACAAGTGGACGCATTTGACTGGCAGGGTTTGGATCTCGTCAAAGACGATCACTGTGTTTGCCAATTGATGCATCCGACGGACGCTGCGCGTTCCTGATCCAAACAAGGCTTCCAAAAATTGGACGGAAGTCGTGTAGATCACCGGGGCATCCCAGTTTTCCGCAAGAAGTCCTTCCCGCCAGCGATCTTTGTCCGATGGTGCGATGTTGGAATGATTTTCCAAAACAATTTCCCCGCGCTCGCTTTCCGGCTCAAGAATCTTTCGAACCACATCCGCGTTCTGGTCGATGATGGATGTAAACGGGATCACATAAATCACGCGGTCCATCCCATGCGTCTTGGCGTGGTGAAGCGCAAAGCGAAGGCTTGCCAAAGTCTTTCCTCCACCCGTTGGAACGGTCAGTGTGTAGATCCCTTTCTTCCGTCCAGCGGCAGCAAGGCAATGATCGGAAATGTCCTTTCGGATGTTGCCTATTTCCCCGCACTTTTCGTCGCTTGAAAATTCCTCCATCTTTTTTTCCAACCGAGAAGCAAGTTTCTCCCACGCCTCATACTGCCCGCCTTGCCGATGAAGTGCAAGATGAGGCTTCTCGAAATCCGCAGAGTTCAAGCGGTCTGCATCCACCAGGCAACTGAACAAAAACCGGGTGAGAAGTCCAATCTGAAATTGCGCCACAACGCTTTTGTCATTTTTCCCGGGAGCATTCTGCTGAATTTTTCCCACGGCAGACCTCACTTCCGCCAGCAAATCAGGGGATGCCAACATATCTTTCAGTTTTCTCAGCATTTCTGCATCGCTTGCTACAACGGCTTCCTCCAAATGCGCCTTATCTTCCGATTTTGCCATGCGCCGGGTAAACCTGTCCTCGACCGGATGAGTTGGGTCTGATGTAAGACAGTCAATCAGGCCGGAGTGATGCGATGCCACACACAGTGCCAAAATTTGACCGGCAATTTGCCCCAAAGGTCCTTGTTTTGACAATTCGCGCCATACTAATTGCGCTCCTGCGGTCGAGTGATCAACCTTGCCTTTCTTATCCTTGGCGTCCACATATTCGTCCTCATCTGGATTCAATCGTCCTGTTGCGGATGCAAGGTAATTTTGGAATTCATCCGTGTATTTCCCGAAATCATGCACCATCCCATTCGCTTTCCCCGAATGGGCCAACCCGATTTTTTGGGCAAAATTCCCTGATTTATCCCCCACCTCGTCAAGGTGAGTTTCCAATGGCTGGCACTTGCCATCAGATGCGCGTACATGGGCAATGTGATTTCTCATGCGGCCATCCTATCCGCATGCGGCTGACTATTCACCACGCAGAGCACCTGCTTTTCCGCCAACAACTCCCCCGCCACTTCGTCATCCGTCCGCTTGCCAACCCAATTGATGTCCGTCCGGCGCAACTGTTCATGCAGGCGCAATGCTTCCGGCATGATTTCTCGCACATTCGGCAGGCCGATGGGGAACCCCTCCCGCGCATTCACCGCCGGCTGGGTCGCGCTGCACAGGACCACCGTGCATCCGCAGATTTCGACCAATTCGCGCAACGCGGCCAAGCAGGGCGCGAGCAGTTCGACGGGAATCGTTTGCGCCTCGTCCAGCACGATCACGCTCTTGGCGAGCCGGTGCAACTTGCGGCATGGACTGGTGCGGTTGGCGAACAGGGATTCAAACAACTGCACATTGGTGGTCACCACCAAGGAGGCATCCCAGTTTTCGCTGGCCAGTCGGCTTTGGATGGTTTCCTTTTCCGGATCCAGATTGCTGTGGTGCTCCAGCACAGCATCCGCGCCCAACTCCGCAAAGACATCTTTGTAGACCTGCGCGTTCTGTTCGATGATGCTGGTGAACGGCACGGCCATCACCACGCGGCGCAGGCCATGCACGCGGGCGTGGCGCAGGGCGAACGCAAGGCCAGAAAGCGTTTTACCGCCGCCGGTCGGAACGGTGAGCGAAAAGAATCCCGGCGTCTGGTCCGCGGATTCCAGGCAGGCCGCAAGGATTTTCCGGCGGATTTGATTAACGGCGGTATCGGGTGCGTCGTCAGATTTCTTCTTCAGTTTGGCGGACAAAACCTCTTCCATTTGCGCCATGCTTGGATTGGCCTTTGCCCGCGCGCCTGCCTGCGACGGATTCATGAAGGATTCCGTCGCCAGGAAGTCGGCATCCACCAAGGCCGAAAACAGCATGCGCGTCCAGAAGGCCAAGCGGAAGGCCTGCATGGCATCGTCTTTCTTGGCGCCTTTCGTGACCGGCAAAACGCCCATCAATGACTTCCTCTCGGGCTTGAAGCGCAACTCTTCCGGAATCTTGCTTTCAAACGCTGGAATTTCACGCTTGGCTGGATCCAGCCGATATTTCAAGCCGCTTTCGCCGAATTCCTCATCCCAATCCGGCAGCCCACCATGGTGTCCGGCGATGGGATAGGCCAACAGCAGTCCCAACTCTTCGAGTTGCGCCACCGCCTGCCGTGCCCCTGCTGTGGAGTGATCTACCTTCTTGCCTCCTTTGGGCGCGGGCTGATCCTCCAGCACCGCCGCATTCCCGCCTGCAAGGCGCAAGTACGACTGAAATTCTTCCGAATACTTGCCCAAGTCATGCCAAAGTCCGACCAAGTGCGCCCAATCTTGTGCGCCCCATGCCGCGGCATACTCCTCCGCCCATTGCGCCACCAATGCAAGGTGCTCCCCGAGGGGTTCCCAGGGGCGACCATCATCGGTGGTGTGTGCGAAATGTTCCATGGCTTGCGCATCGTAGGCGCCCTCACCCCACCCGCACCCCAAACACCGCAATCGGCGCTGCCGATTCGATTTTCACCTTCACAATCTGCCCCACCAAGGCCGGATCACCCGGAAACAGCACGATGATGTCGCCGCCGGTGCGGCCGGTGAGTTGGATTTCCACCTCCGGTTTGGCCCAACCCAAGACCACATTCTTGTCGGCCGCATTGGCGGCTTTTTCGCCTTTGCGCGAGACGCCCTCGACCAGCACCTCCACCGTCTTTCCGACATAGGCGCGGCTCACCTCGATGCCGATTTCATTCTGCAACGCCAACAGGGCTTGATTGCGGGATTTTTTGGTTTCTTCGGGCACATCGTCCACGGTGGCGTCGTAGGCTGCCGTGCCGGGACGCGGGGAATATTTGAAAATGTAGGAGTTCTTGTAGCGGCAGAACCGCATCAAGTCCATGGTTTTCTGGAAATCCTCCTCGGTCTCGCCGGGGTAGCCCACGATGATGTCGGTGGCCAATTCCGCATCCGGAAGATATCGGCGCACACGCTCAATCAGATCAACATAGTGCGCCACCCGGTAACCACGGTTCATTTTGGCCAACACGCGATCGGAGCCGCTTTGCACCGGCAGATGCAGGTAACGGCAGATGCGCGGGCAATCGCGGATCACTTCCAAAATATCGTTGCCGAAATCGCGCGGATAATTGGTGACGAAACGCAAACGCAAGACGCCGGGCACCTCGTCATGGATGCGCCGCAGCAATTGGGCAAACGACACCGTGATGGGCGAGAACACCGGGCTGGGACCGCCGGTGCCCTTGTTGGGGCTGATCACGGTGCCGACCTGCGGCTGCCAGGCGCCGTCGGAACCGCGCGCGGCCCGCGAGAGGTCGTAGTGGTAATGGTTGACCGTTTGGCCAAGCAGGGTGATTTCAATCACACCGGCTGCGGCCAATTTTCGGCACTCCTCGACAATGGCGTCCGGGTGGCGGTGCACCTCGGCGCCGCGGGTATTGGGCACCACGCAATAGGTGCAGAATTTGTTGCAGCCGCGCGTGATGCGCACATAGGCGGTGCGCGGGTTGCCCAAAGGCGCGCCGTCCTCGCCCACGGCGCCGGGCTCATGGGGGGCGAATGAGCGCGACAGGTCCAACGCCTCGAGCGTGTCTTCGGCGGCCGACAAGGTGGCGCTGCGGCGGGTGGTGTTGCCTTGCAGGGCGATTTGCGCCGCGCCGGCAAAACTCTTGTCATGCTTGGCTTTGAGGCCAAAGGGACGCTCGGCGATTTTTGTCTTGCGGATGTTGTCGATCAGCATCGGCATCTTGTCGAGTTCGCCCGGGCCGCAGAGCACATCTATTTGCGGGTGGCGGCGCACCATGTCGGCGCCATCGCGCTCGGCCATGCAACCCATCACGCCCAGCACGATTTCCGGCCGTTCCTGCTTGAGCACGCCGATCCATCCCACCCGGGTCAGCGCCTTGTTCTCGGCCTGCTCGCGCACCGAACAGGTGTTGTACAAGACCACATCGGCGGTCTTCCAGTCGCTGGTGAAGCGGTAGCCAAGGCCGCGCAACTGGCTGGTGACCAGTTGCGAATCCAATTCATTCATCTGGCAACCAAAGGTCTCCAAATACACCGAGGGACCGGAACCGCCAGAGGGCGCATGCACTTTGGAGCCCGAGGTGGCACAGCCGCCCCCGGCTTGGGTTGGGGCAAGCGCGGGGAGCGAGGCCAGCGGCAGGGACAGGTCAGCCATGGGGATTGCACAGAAACAAAAGAAGAAGTCAGCGGGGAAGCCGGGCATTTTACGCCAACCCAGGCGCAATCGCCGATAATAGGAAGCCCGTCATGGAAGACACCCCTCCCCCCACTGCCACCCCGCCTGCGGCCAAGCCCTTGCCCGATGCCGGATCCGAGCCGCGATCCGAGCCATTGATGGCGCCGGTGCCGGCTGGCGAATGGATCATCAGCGAAGCCGCCTCTTGGTTGTGCTTGAGCGCCGGATTGCTGGTGCTTTCATTGACGCTTTTGATTCCTGAAATGATCCGCAACCAGCAGATCGCCCACCAGTTGCGGGTGCTGGAATTGCAGGAAACCCGCGCCACGGAAACCCTGGAGCGCCACAAAAATGTGCTGGAAGCACTCGAATACGACGACCCGGTGCTGCTGGAGCACCTGGCCCTGACCCAGTTGCGCTTAAAGCCGGTGGGCACCCACCCGCTGACCGCCCCCCGGGTGGACCCGGCCGCCAACGCCACCTCGGTCTATGACCTGCAGAATTATGTGGCCGGCAGCACCGCCGTGGACGCGGTGGAAAACTGGCTCAACCCCATCCCCCGCCCGGCGGGAGAAGTCATCCCGAAATACCGCCCACCACCCACTTTGCTGGTGCATTGGACCAGCGAACGACCGGCGCGGGGCATCTCGCTGTTTCTGGGCATCGTGCTGGCGGTGGTGGGCTTGTGGCCCAAAGTCAGGGCGGGTCGGCTTCAACCGACCTGAAACACCTCAAAAATAAAACAGCCCCCTCAATGACTTGAGGGGGCTGTTTTATTTCAATGCTCACTTCGGTTTCGGCGGTTCTTGGCCGACCAAACCCGCCCCGCCTTTTTCAATCACAAACCGGTCCTTGACCTCGCCCTTGTCGGTCAGGAATTTCGCCTCCAGTTTTTTGCCGTTGATCTCCACCACCAGCGACCCGAGCATGTTGAGCGAGCAGTGCATGGCGGGGTGATTCAATGTGCCACCGCTGATTTTGCCGCTGCTGCCGGCCACCACGCACACTTCGGCTTGGGGATGGGCCTTTTTGTCATAAGCCCCGCCGGGCGCCGGGTTGTCGGGATCGCCATCGCCGGCGTCTTTGATCATTTCCTTGGTCAATGTCTTGCTGTCGCCATAATGACCGTTCAACAAATACGACCTCTCGTACGAATGGCTGTGGCCGCAAAGCACCAGATCCACGCCGGCCTTTTCCAACATGGGCAAAAAGATTTCGCGCATGTCCTTCAAGCGACCGTCGCTGTCGCGCGGATCGTCCGAATCATGGCTGCCCTTGGTGTAGGGCGGATGGTGGAAAAAGACGATGGTCCAGGCCGACAAATTGGCGTCCAAATCGGCCTGCAACCATTTGGCCATCGCGCCATCGGGCTTGCGGTTGGTGTCCTGCGAATCCAGGCAGATGAAGTGCACCGGCCCGTGGTCAAAGGCGTAGTAAGCCTCGGTGCCGGAGGGCACCCCGCCGCATTCGCCCTGGGTGGGCAAGGTGAAAAAATCGTAATACGGCCCGCTCTGTTTGGCGGATGACGCACTGTAGGCATCATGGTTGCCAAAGGTGGGCCACAGGCAGCAATTGCGCAGCATGCCGGGGTACATGTCAAACACCGCCTTTTGGTATTCGGCCGCAGTGCCCCGGCCGTAGGCGTTGTCGCCCAGCATCAACCACAGGTCGGCAGGCTTGTCTTTGGCGTCGGCCAAAAAAGCGCGGTACACCGCCGCCGCATGCCTGTTGGCGGTGCCGGAATCGCCGATCACCCAAAAGCGCACCGGCACATCGTCGCCGGTGCGCGGCGCGGTTTTGAACTGGCCGACGGCCTTGCCAAAGGCATTGGCCAGCACCAACCCGTTGCTCTGCACCGCATAGGCATAAGAGGTGTTGGGCAACAGGCCCTTGAGCAGGATTTCATGCTCAAGGGTCTTGGCGTTGTCGTTGGCCTTTTCATGCAATTCCACCGTGGGCTTGTCCGACACCATGTGAAACACCACCCGTCCCTTGCAAGGCTTGTTGGTGGTCCAGCGCAAAATGGCCGACGAAGCCGACACCTGCTGCAAATACGGGCCGCGCACCAAGGCGAGATTCTCCGCCGGGGCGGTCTCAAGCGGCACCGTGGGGCCCAGCGTCTCCTGCGCTTTGACGCGGTCGCAGGCCAGAAGGATCAGCAGCAACAGCAGGGGGAAGATGGATTTCATGGGCGGGATGAGTGGAATGGGCGCAATGGCCGCGGCCAATGGAGGGGGGAAACAAGCAACGCGCGCCGCAGGGTACGGCGCGCGTTGGTTCATTGCAAACGGAAGGGGTCGGGGCAGGCCGGCCCGCGGCTCAGTACAACTCCACCACGATTTCCACGCGGCGGCTCTTGGCCTTGGTTTCGCGCAGCTGGTTTTCGCCGAAGCCGGCGGCATACAGGGTGGCGAAGGGCACGCCATCTTTGCGCAACTGGCGCACCACGGCGCAGGCGCGCTCGCAGGAGAGTTGCAGGTTGTCTTTCCAACCGCTGCGGGCGATGGGGTCGGCATCGGTGAAGCCGGCCACACGCACGGTGTGGCCGGCGTATTTTTCGGTCAGCACTTTGGCCACATCATCGAGGGTTTTCTGCGAAGAGCCCTTGAGTTCCACCTTGCCGGAGGCGAACAGCAGGTCACCGGCGATGCGCACGGTCACGCGGCGTCCGTCATTTTCAGACTCCACGCCGGAGACGCCTTCAAAGCCGCTCTGCTTGCCGGCGACCGGTTTTTGCGCGCCGGCCAATTGGGCTTGAAGATCGGCGTTTTCAGCCTGCAGGCGCTTGTTCTGCTCGCTCAATTCGGCGGCATTGGTTTGCAGCACATCGGCGGCCGCGCGGGCGCGGTCCAGTTCCTTGTGCAGGTCCACATTCTGGGCGCGGGCGGACTCGTAATTGGCGGCTGAGCCCACCGAGTTGCAGCCCGTGCCAAACACACCGGCGGCGATGACGAGAAGGAAGGCGGTTGAAATCCGTTTCATGATGTTCTCCAGGAAAATTAAGAAGGCAGGGACGCATGATGCGCCGCTTTAATGTGCCAGCTCGTGTGCCAAGGTGTGCAATGTAGCGAGAATCCCGTTTTCATTCATTGGCTCGGCCCCCAGAAAAGCCAGAATCTTCCCCACCCCGGCCGTCACCACCGCATCGGGCGCGCCCAAGCCGATGCCCATCACCAGCAAGGCGCCCAAGGCCAGATACGGCCCGTAAGGAAAGGCCAGGCTGGTCTGCCCCTTGGCGTGAAATTTGCCCAGACAAAACAAGCCCAAAGCGCCCAGCAACCCCATGAAAGGCGCCAACATGAAGAAAATGCCAAAAGCCGCCACCGGGCCCAAAACCGCCCCCACCGCACCCATCAGGTGGACATCCCCAAGCCCCATCGCTTCTTTGCGGAAGGCCAGGGTGCCCAGGATGCGCACCGCCCAGGTCATGCCGGCCCCGAACAAATAACCGGCCACCACCCCGGCCGCCACCTTGAGCGCCACCGGCAGCGCCGCGGCGTCAAAAGACCACGCCTGCGCCAGCAGCACGCCGCCCACCGCGCCGGCCACCGGAAACAGCACAAACAGCGCTTCGCGCCAAGCCACCTTGCGCGGATTGGCAAGCGGCGGCAACGCCGCGTCGCTGGTGGGCAATTCCGGCATGGCTCGGGCGGTGATCACCGCCAGCGCCGCCAAACCCACCGGCAGGGCCGCCGCCACCCCCACTTGAATGGCCACGCTCCAATCTCCCTTGGCCGCCCACACCGCCAGCACCAAGGCAAACACCAGACACCAAGTGACGACCGCCGTTTGAAGCACGGTTTTGAGCGTCCACGGCTTGCTTTCAGGGAATTGAAAATCACCCTCAAACAGTTCGCCTTCAAAACTGTGGGGCAACCAGCCAAACCGCAGCAGCAGATTGGCCAGGCCCAGCATGAGGGTTGCGCCCGCCACCGCCAGCAAGCCACCGGCCGAAGACACGCCAAACGCCGCTGGCTCGCCAGCCAATTCGCCGGCTGGCGGCAACAGGCCAAAGGCCGCCGCCACCGGCAAACCCAAGAGCGCCGCGCCGACCACGAAATTGGGGATGCACAAGGGAATGATGGCAAAAGCGGTGTCCACCAAAGTGACCGAAACCAGCGCCGCCGCCAGCAGCAAATGCGCGGTGAACAGCGGCCAGGATTCGGTCAACCCAGCCTCGGCAAAGGCCGGCCGCCAGTCCGTCTGATAATAAAGGATGTACATGCCCGCAAACAGGATGCCGGTGTAGGCCTCCACCGCCGGATATTCCGGGCTGATGGCCATCTTGCAATAGCGGCAGCGGCCGCGCAGCAAAATCCAGCCCAGGACCGGGATGTTGTCAAAGGCCGCCAACCGGTGGTTGCAACCCGGGCAGGCCGAAGGTGGCGACACCAGCGACTTGCCGCGCGGCGAGCGCCACACCACCACATTCAAAAAACTGCCGATGCAGGCGCCCAAGGCGAAGAAGTTGGCCAGCCAGAACCAATGCGGAAGGGAGTTCATGACTGCGCCTCTTCCGCCTTCATTTCCTTGGTGCGCAACTGGCCCTTGGCATCCAGTGCCAGTTCGGCGATTTTCTGCTCGGCGCTGTCAAGCACCCCCTGGCAGCGTTTGATCAGCGCGGTGCCCTCGGCATAGCGCGCCAACGCCTTCTCCAAATCCACCGAACCGCCCTCGACCTCGTCCACCAAGGCCTCCAGGCGTCCAATGGCTTGCTCGAATGAAAGTTCGTCGGGATTGGCGGTTTTGCGTGACATGGGCGGAGTGTAGCGGGGGTTGCAAAGCGTGGATACCTTTTCAGCGCCCTTTGAAAACCACGAAAAACTCCTCCCCCCCCGCCGTGCTCCCTGGCGCAAGCCCGGACGGGGGCGAAGCCCAACACGACCCAACGACTCAATGCCTGAGCGCCCGATGCATCGAACTGCCGCCAAGGGCCGGCATGATCGAACTTTCCTCCGCCCCCACCGGGCTTTTGCCGCGGATGTCGTAGATGCGGCCATAGCGGTTGCGCAAGAAGTCCTCCAGATCCACTTCTTCCTGTTTCAAGAATCCGGAGCGCTCCCTGAAATGGCCCAGGGTGTGCAAATCCACCATGGCGCAAATGCCGGCGGCGGTGGTCATTTGGATGGCGCTCCAATCCTTGTCGC
>CAZVNU010000050.1:7342-11161 GCA_964628335.1 uncultured Phycisphaeraceae bacterium | reverse complement strand
GGTGGAGGTTTCCAACCGCACGGGTTCGGTGGCGACCGGGGTGGCGGCCGGCCTTGGCGCGGGCATGGCGGTGGGGGCCATCAACGGCTTTGTGGTGGCCTTCCTGCGCATCAATCCGCTGATCACCACCCTGGCCACCATGCAGGCCGCGCGCGGCCTGGCCTACATCGCCGGCGGTGGCAAAACCGTTTCGCCGACCGTCGCCGGTTTCAACACCATGGGTGAAAGCTTCCAGATCCCTTGGGGGGTCAATGAATTTGGCGAGCAGGTCCACATCGCCCTGGGTTATCCGGTGGTGGTGCTTTGCGTCTGCCTGGTGATCTTCGGCATTTTGCTGCACTTCTCGGTGTTCGGCCGCTCGGTGCTGGCCATGGGCGGCAACGAAGAAGCGGCCCGTCTGGCCGGCATCCCGGTGCGCCGCACCCGCTTTTTGGTGTTCGTGATCCAAGGGTTGATGGCCGGCTTGGTCGGTGTGCTGTTGGCGGCCCGCCTGCAAATTGGCGACCCCAAAGCCGAGATGGGTCTGGAACTCAAAGTGATCGCCGCCTGTGTGCTGGGCGGGGTGGCCTTGACCGGCGGGCGCGGCACCATTTTGGCCATCATCTGGGGCATGCTCATCATGGGCGTGGTCGAGCGTGCCATGCAGTTCAAGCAGGTGGAGATTTACTGGCAGTATGTGATCTCCGGCAGCATCCTGTTGGCGGCGGTGATCGTGGACCGGTTCAAAAGCAAATTGGGCTGAAGCGCGGCGCAAAATCAGCCAATTCTCCATGCATTTCGTTGGATCATCCATGTAATGCTCCGGCCTTTTCGGCGTCTTGTGCGGGTTGGCTTGGCCCAGCGGCAACCTTTTTCAAGAAAGCCCCGGCCGATGCCTTGCAGAACTTCTTTTTACTTTTCCGAGGCATTTCCATGCAATCCACCCGTACTTTGTCGACCGCTTTGGTTTTGTTTGCCTTGGCCGGCCAAGCCCCCGCTTTTGCGGGCGAGGCCAAGCCCGCCATCTTGACTTCACCCGACGGCTATTTTGAGGCGCAAGTTTCAGTGGCCGCCAACGGTGAGCCCAGCTACCAAGTCAAGTGGCAGGGCAAGCCGCTGATCATGCCTTCGGCCTTGGGGCTGAAGTTCGACGAAATGCCTGCGTTGACTGGTCTTGAAATCACGGGGCGGAAGACCGCCACCCATGATGAAGTCTGGCACCCGGTCTGCGGGGAGCGGTCCGATGTTCGCAACCACTATCAGGAAATGACCGTGGAGTTCAAGGAGAAGGCCGCCCCCGGCCGGACCGTGCAACTGATCTTCCGCGCCTATGACTCTGGCGTGGCCTTCCGCTACCGCCTGCCCAAGCAGGCCGGTTTGGACAAGGTCACCGTGATGGCCGAAAACAGCGAGTTCCGCTTTCCCGAAGACCACCCCTGCTGGGCCGTCACCAGCGCCCAGGGCCACTACGGCCGCGTGCCTTCGACCCGCCTGCCCGGCGGCACCGAGCGTCCGCTGCTGGTGGAGGCCACGCCCGACCGCTTCGTGGCCTTGGCCGAAGCCAGGCTGGTGGATTATTCCCGCACCAAGTTCAAGCGCTTGTCCGACGGCAAGCCCGGCGTGATGACCGGCTTGGACGGCCGGGTGAATGCCGCCTTGCCGATGGAAACGCCTTGGCGCACCATCATGGCCGCGCCCTCGCCGGCCGCGCTGCTGCAGAACAACGACCTGCTCCTCAACCTCAACGATCCGTGCGCCATCGCGGACACGGCGTGGATCAAGCCGGGCAAGATGCTGCGCGACATCACCCTGACCACCGAGGGCGCCAAACGCACGGTGGATTATTGCGCCGCCCACGGCATCGGCTTCGTGCTGTTCGACGCCGGCTGGTACGGCGAGGAGTTCTCCCCGAAGTCGGATGCCACGAAGACGATCCTCGACCCCAAGCGCTCCAAAGGCCCCTTCGACCTGCCGGAAATCATCCGCTACGCCGATGAAAAGCAGGTCGGCGTCATCCTCTATGTCAATCATGTGGCCATGCGCCGGCAACTCAAGGACATCCTGCCCCTCTACAAAAAATGGGGCGTCAAGGGCGTCAAATACGGCTTCGTGGAAGTGGGCGGCCAGGGGCCGACCGACTTCATGAGCCACGCCATCCGCCTGGCTGCGGAAAACCAACTGATGGTGGACATCCACGACGAATGGCGCCCCACCGGCATCCAGCGCACCTGGCCCAACCTGATGACCAGCGAGGGCATCGCCGGCGACGAGGAGGGCCAGCGCAGCAACGCCCAGTCGCTGGTGTACCAGTACGCCCGCTTCCTGGCCGGCCCGGCCGACAACACCTTCTGCTACTTCGACCCGCGCGTGGACCGGCTGACCAACCACGCCTGCCAGTTGGCCAAATCGGTCTGCTTCTTCAGCCCGTGGCAGTGCATCCACTGGTACGACCGGCCCGCGCTGCCGGGCGAGGAACTCCGCCCCGGCGATCGGAAAATCGGCAACGAACCGGAATTGGCCTTCTGGGATCGCCTGCCCACCGTCTGGGACGACACCCGCGTGCTCGACGGGGCCATCGGTCAATTCTCCGCCATCGCCCGCAAGAAGGGCGGCGGCTGGTGGCTGGGCTGCATGAACGCCACCGAGCCGCGCACCCTGAAACTCAAGTTGGACTTCCTCACGCCGGGCCAAAAATACGAAGCCGTGATTTACAGCCATGACCCAAGCGTAGAGACCCGCACCCATGTCAAAATCACCCGCCAGAAGGTGGATGCCGCCACCGAGTTGACGGTGGACTTGGGGAAAAACGACGGCCAAGCACTGGAAATTGCGCCGGTCAAGGAATAGGCGGCATGGCACGCTTCATTCATTTTGTGCACATCGATGCAATGGCGCTTGGTTCATGCGTCTTTGTCGGCATGTTCACCCCGCTGACCCGTCGAGAGTTCCTTGGAGGTTCCATCACGGCCGAATTCAGCATCAACTTCCCGTATGCCGGAGCACCCCATGTTTAAACCGGTTTTCCGTTTCGCACTTCCCGGCTTGTTCTTGGCCGCCTTGGCCTGCCAGCCCGCGCCCAAAGGCCCCAATGCTTCCAGCGCCCAGACCGTGCGGGTGCTGCAATTCAATGTCTGGCAGGAAGGCACTTCGGTGTCCGGCGGCTTGCCGAAGATTGCCGCCGTCATTCTGGCGGCCAAAGCCGATGTGGTCGCCTTTTCGGAAGTGCGCAATTACCACGGCCAGGATTGGACCGCCAAAGTGCTGGCGGAATTGAAACGGCAGGCGCCCGGCCAGATTTTCTACGGAACATTCGCAGGTGGCGATGTGGCCTTGGTCAGCCGTTACCCCATTTTGGCTTCCGCACAGGTGTTCGATGAAACCAAGCATGACGATGGCTCCATCACGGCCTGGACTTTGGACTTGCCGGGAAAAAAGACGCTGACGGTGGCTTCGGCCCATCTGGCTTACCGGCAATACGCGTTGTACTGGGTGCGCGGTTACCACGGCGGCGAACGGGGTTGGGGCGAGCGCCCGCGCCGCCCGGATGGCACCCTGGATTGCGTCACCGACCCCAAGGCGCTGCTGGCGTTCAACAACACGAGCCGCCGTGACGAGGCCATCGCCGCCTTCATCGCTTTTGCCAAGGCGCGGCAAGCCGCCGCTCCGGCCACGCCCATTGTGCTGTGCGGCGATTTCAACGAAGGTTCGCATCTGGATTGGACCGAGCGCGGCAAAAACATGTTTGATCGCCATGGCGTGGTGTTGCCGTGGGACAACTCGCTGGCGCTCAAGGCCGCCGGTTTTGCCGATGCCTATCGGGCAGTCCATCCCGACGAGGTG
>CAZVNU010000050.1:0-7332 GCA_964628335.1 uncultured Phycisphaeraceae bacterium | reverse complement strand
GGGCACCAACCGGCATCCGATCTACATGCAGTCCGACGAGGTGGCCTATCCGGGTCTCACTTGGCCGGCCATCGCCACCGGCAAAGGCACCACCGCCTGGACCAAGGCCGACGAGCGCGACCGCATTGACTTTATTTACACCGGTCCCGGCTTGAAAACCACCGGCGCCTGGATGGTGGGCCCCAACGCCTGCCATGTCGGCGACCAACAGGTGGTCGATCCGGGCCGGGATGAATTCATCGGCGACACGCTGCCCTGGCCCTCGGACCACAAGGCGGTGTTGGCGCAGGTGCGGGTGGGGGAGTGAAGCCGATGGGGGCGGATTTTCCGCCGGCGGGGCGGCCATCTATCATGCCCGCATGTCCATCCCGGTTTCCAAACGACGGCCGGAAGGTTTCGCCGGCCAGCGCCTGGTGGTGCTGCCCGCCACCATGGTGGCCCATGGCTTGTCGTTGCCGGTGTGCGCCGGCTTGCTGCCGACCCATATCGGCCGCTTTGACCGGGTGGCGGGCCACTATGTGGACCGGCCGCGGGGTACGCCGGAATATGTGTTGATTTTGTGCCTGTCGGGTAAGGGGGCCGTGACCTTGCGGCGCAAGACCCACAAGGTGGAGGCCGGGGACGCCTTCCTGCTGCCGCCCCATGAGGCGCACCGTTATTTCGCCGACGATGCCGAGCCGTGGAGCAAGGTGTGGGTGCACTTCACCGGCAGTCAGGCGCAGGCGTATGCGCAGATGCTGCTGGAGAAGAACCGCAGCCCGGTGTTTCACCTGCGCCAGATGGAGGTGCTGGTGGAGGCATTTGAAGACGCCTACCGCCATGTGCTGGGCGGTTACACCGATGCCGACCTGTTTGGCTTGTCCACCGCCTGCGCCCGGTTTCTTGGTTTGTGCCGGCTGCACCAGCAGGCCAAGGAGGGGCGCCACCGCGACGCGGCCCAGCGGGTGGTGCGCACCATCCAATTCATGCGCGCCCATTTGCACCGGCAGGTTTCGCTGACTGAATTGGCGGCGGCAGGGGGCTGGTCGCATTCGCATTTTTCCGCCATGTTCAAGGCCCAGACCAACAGCGCGCCGCTGGTGTTCTTCACCCGCCTGCGCCTGCAGCGGGCCTGTGAGTTGCTCAAAACCACCGACGATTCGGTGGCGCAGGTGGCCGCCGTCATGGGCTACGAGGATCCGTTTTATTTCTCGCGGCTTTTTTCGCAGCACCAGGGGCTGTCGCCCAAGGAATACCGGCTGGCCTACGGTTGGAGCCGCTAGAGAAACGGATTGGAAATCAGAATTTCGTCCATGGATTCGGGGGGGATTTTCCATGGACACGGGCGGGTCCCAGGGTTACGCTGCCACCATGAAAAAAACAGCCCTTGCCCCGGTTTCGTGCCGCACTGAATCCACCGTCATCCCCACCTACGAACCCGCGCTGCCGGACCCGAATCCGATGTTCCTCGAAAAGCGCGTGTACCAGGGATCGTCGGGCCGGGTTTATCCGCTGCCCTTCATCGACCGCATCGCGGAAACCAAGACCGACCGCGCCTACAAGGTCATCACTTTGGAGAATGAGTATCTGGAAGTGCAGCTGCTGCCGGAGATCGGCGGCCGCATCCATTCGATCAAGGACAAGACCAACAACTTCGACATCATCTACAAGCAGGAGAGCATCAAGCCCGCGCTGGTCGGCCTGGCCGGCCCGTGGATCTCCGGCGGCATCGAGTTCAATTGGCCCCAGCACCACCGCCCGGCCACCTTCATGCCGGTGGAATGCAGCATCGAACAGGGCGAAGATGGCTCCGTCACGGCGTGGATGGCCGACCACGACCCGATGGCCCGCATGCGCGGCCTGCACGGCATTTGCCTCAAGCCCGGCAGCAGCGTCGTCGAACTCAAGGTGCGCGCCTACAACCGCACCAACGACACGCAGACCTTTTTGTGGTGGGCCAATGTCGCCAACGAGGTGCATGAGCAGTACCAGAGTTTCTTCCCGCCGGATGTCTACTATGTCGCCGACCACGCCAAGCGTTCGATGAGCGCCTTTCCCGCCTGCCAGGACCAGTATTACGGCCTGCCCTACGGCAAGAGGTCCAAGGAAGGCGTTCCGGCGCAGGAAACCCCGCGCAAGTACGCGGCGCCCGGGACCTACCCGGCCAATGATTTGTCGTGGTACGCCAACATCCCGGTGCCGACCTCGTACATGTGCATGGGCACGCAGGAGGATTTCTTCGGCGGCTACGACCACAAGGCCTCCGCCGGCTTCATCCACTTCGCCAACCACCATGTGTCGCCGGGCAAGAAGCAGTGGACCTGGGGCAACCATGAATTCGGCTACGCCTGGGACCGCCTGCTGTCGGACGACGAGCGGCCTTACATCGAACTGATGGCCGGGGTCTACACCGACAACCAGCCCGATTTCACCTTCCTGCAGCCCGGCGAGACCAAGACCTGGAGCCAGTATTGGTACCCCATCCGCGCCATCGGCCCAGCGCAGCAGGCGACCTTGGACGCGGCGGCGAGCCTGACGGCGGACAAGAGGGACATCCGCGTCGGCGTGTCGGTGACCGCCGCCCACAAGCACGCGAAGATTTCGCTTCTGTGCAAGGGTAAGCCGGTGCATGATTGGACGACCGCGCTCTCGCCGGCCCACCCCTTCACGGCGTCGGTGTCGGTGCCGGACAAGGTCAAGGCGACCGATTGGCGTTTGGAAGTCCACACCAAGGACGGCTGTCTGCTGGTGGCCTACCAGCCGAAGAAACTGGTGGCGGGTGAAGTGCCGCCGCCGGCCACCGAGCCGCCGCATCCTTCCGAAATCAAGGGCAACGACGAACTGTACATCACCGGCCTGCACCTGGAGCAGTACCGCCACGCCACCCGCAGCCCGGTGGCCTATTGGCGGGAAGCGCTCAAGCGCGACCCCGAGGATTCGCGCTGCCACACCGCGATGGGCCGTTGGCACTTGCGCCGTGGCGAACTGGCGCAAGCCGAACAGCATTTGCGCCAAGCGGTGGACCGCTTGGTGCGGCGCAACCCCAACCCCGAAAACGGCGAGGCCTATTACCAGCTGGGTCAATGCCTGCTCGCGCAAGGCCGCGACGGCGAGGCCTACGCCGTTTTCTACAAGGGCTGCTGGAACCAAGCATGGGCCAGCGCCGGCTACCACGCCATCGCCGAACTCGACTGCAAGCGCGGCGACTTTGCCGCGGCAGCGGACCACTTGCGCCTCAGTTTGAAGGGCAACACCGACAACTTGCGCGCGCGGAATTTGCTGGCGATGGTGTTGGCGAAATGCGCCAGCCCCGGGAACGCGGGTCACCAGACCCGCCTGAATTCCGCTTCCGTTTCCTTGCTTGACGGCACCCTCGCCCTCGACCCCTTGGATTCCTGGGCCCTCTGGCTCATGGGCAAACCCCTCGCCTGCGACGCCCATGCCGCGCTCGACCTGGCCCACGACCTGGCCCGCGCCGGTTTCTTCGCCGAAGCGGACCAAGTGCTGTCGCAAGCCAAGGGCGGCCTCGGCTTTGCCCCGCTCATCGCCTACACCCGTGGCTGGCTGGCTTTGCAGCGTGGCATCGGCTTCCAGCCGATGGGTGGCACGGGCTTCCAGCCCGTGGGGAATGACCATGCGCTGGAAGCGCATGGGACACACGGGCAAGATGCCCGTGCCACAGCCAAGACTCACTTCACCGCCGCGCAAAAGAGCGACCCGACCTACTGCTTCCCCGCCCGCCTTGAAGACATCCGCGTCTTGGAAGCGGCCATCCAGGCCAATCCCAAGGACGCACTGGCGCCTTATCTGCTTGGCAACCTGTTCTACGACCGCCGCCGCCACGACGAGGCCCTTCGCTGTTTCGAGAAGGCCGTAAAACTGAACCCCAAGAACGCCATCGCCTGGCGCAACTTGGGTATCGGCTATTTCAATATCCAGAAGAATCCGGCCAAAGCCAAGGCCGCCTACGAAAAGGCGGTGGCCGCCAAGCCAACCGACGCCCGCCTGTTCTACGAGCGCGACCAACTGTGGAAGCGGTTGGGGGATTCGCCGGTCAAGCGCCTCAAGGCGTTGGAAGCCAAGAAGAAACTCATCGCCACGCGCGACGACTTGACCGTGGAATACGGCGCCCTGCTCAACCAGGTCGGTCGCCACGCCGAGGCGCAAACGCTGGCCGCGTCCCGTGTGTTCCAGCCATGGGAGGGGGGTGAAGGCATGGCCCTTGGCCTGCACACCCGCGCGCACTTGGCGCTGGGCCGCGCCGCATTGGCGCAAAACAAGGCGGTGTGCGCGCTCGAATGCTTCGAGACCGTCCTGTCCGCCCCGCGCAACCTCAACGAGGCCCGCCACCTTTTGGCCAATGCCAGCGACATCCATTACTGGATTGGCGCCGCAGCGGGCGCGGCCGGTGACACGGCCAAGGCCAAGCACCACTGGACGCTGGCCGCCGACTTCCGCGGCGACTTCCAGAACATGAGCGTGTGCGCCTATTCCGAGATGACCTATTACTCGGCGCTGTCGCTGGTGGCCTTGGGCCGCAAGGCCGAGGCGCAAAAGTTGCTCAAGGGGCTGCTGGGCTATGCGAAGGAGTTGAAGAAGGCCACCGCCAAGATCGACTACTTCGCCACCTCGCTGCCGACCATGCTGCTGTTCGATGCCGACATCCAGTTCGTGCAGGAGACGACCGCCCTGTTCCTGGAAGCGCAAGCCGAACTGGGTCTTGGCCGCAAGGCGCAGGCGAAGAAGCTGCTGGCGGCCGTCTTGAAGCGCGACCCCAACCATGCGTTGGCGGCGGATCTGGTGGCGGAAGGGCGTTGAGCAGGGCGCCGCTTCGCGGCGCAAACCTGCAAACCCGCAGGCCGCGTTGTAAGTTGCGGCGATTGGCGGCGTCTTTGGTCGGATATTTCCTCATCTTGGATTCCCCATGAAAACCTTCGCCGCCGCCGCCGTCCTTCTCTCCGCCTCCCTGCTTGCAGGTTGCGCTTCGTCCAATGGGCTGACCCACGCGCCCGGGGAAATCGGCAATGCTGACATCGTGCTGCGCTACGACGCCAAGGGTTTCACGCTGGCCGACCGCGCCAGCGGGCGGGTGTTTGCCTTCGACGGAAAGCTGAATGGTGACGGCACCCTGCTGCGCGAGGAAGCGGCCAGCGACCCGGTCTTCGGTCGGGGCCGCCGTGTGGTCTTCGGGCGCAAAGCAAATGTCGACGGCAGCGAGGTCGCGTTGGAGGTTTATTCCGGCTTGCCCTTCATCCTGGTTCGCAACACCGTCATGAACACCACGGCCATCGAAAGGGATATCCAGAAAGTCATCCCCGCCACCTTCACCCTCGACCTGGGCAAGCCCGCCGCCGAATTGAAGACGATGGGCACCGGCGGCTTGCTCGCCCCCGACAAGAACCCCGGCTCGTACCTCTTCCTCGCTTGCGCCGACCCCGCCACCCGCGAAGGCGTGGTCGCCGGCTGGGTGACGCAGAACAAGGGCAGCGGCACGGTGTTCTCGTCGGTCAACCAGGGCAAGGTGGAATTCAAGGCGCAAGTGGAGCACGGCCACCTCATCCTGCAACCGGGGCAGTCGGCCGCGCTCGACACCTTCGCCATCGGCCACTTCAGCGACGCCCGCTTGGGCGAAGAAGCCTTCGCTTCCGCCGTCGCCAAGGCGCACGGCATCTCACTGCGCCCCAAGACCGCCGTGTACTGCTCGTGGTACGCCGAAGGCAAGGACCACGGCGGCGCGGGCACGGCGCACACCACGGTGGAATTGGCGAAGTTCTGCGCCAAGGAGCGCCTCAAGGACCACGGCTTCGGCATCATCCAGATTGACGACCGCTGGCAGGATGGCCCGAACATCGGTGGTCCGGCCACCCACTTCGACCGCGTGAAACCCAACGGACCCTACAAGGACGGCATCGCGCCGGTGGCCAAGGCCGTCGAGGAGCAGGGTCTGGCTTTCGGCCTCTGGTGGCTGCCTTTCGGCCGCAACCACATGGAGGCCGACTTCAAGGACAAGCAGGATTGGTTCTGGAAGTGGCAGGACGGCAAGCGGGATGGCCAGCCGCTGCGCCAGAAAAGTTTCGGCGGCACTTGTCTGGATTCCTCCGTGCCGGCCGTTCAGGAGCATTTGGAGACGCTTGCCCGGACCCTCCGCGCGTGGGGCGTCAAGTACTACAAGATGGACGGCATCTCGGTCGGCGCCGGCCTGGACCATTGCTACATCAACGACGGTTACAAGGCGGACGGCTTCGGGAAAAGCGCCCCCGCCCACGACCGGACCTTGACCAACATCGAAGTCATGCGCAAGGGGCTGGGCATCATCAGGAAGGGCGCGGGCGACGAGGTGTTCTTCTCGGGCTGCTGCGCCAACCAGAACATGCGCACTTACGCCGGCACCCTGGGCCTGGTGGATGCGATGCGCGTCGGCCCCGACTTCAACCATGATGGCCAAGGCATCCGCTCCGGTCCGCTGCGCGGCTCGTGGATGTACTTCCTTAACGGCAAGGTGTGGTGGAACGACCCGGACCCGACCAAGGTGCGCACTTCGTCCGAGTCTTGCAACGCCGACAATTCCATCACCGGCGCCGTCACCACGGCGCAGGCGCGCTTGACCACGTCGTGGGTGTCGCTGTCCGACCAGTTCTTCCTCATCAGCGACTGGCTGCCGAATCTACCGCAGGAGCGCCTCGACATCCTGCGCAAGACGATGGCCTCGCACGGCGCTACCACCCGCCCGGTGGACTACTTCGACCGCACTTTGCCGAACACCTGGCTGGTGTCGTCGGACAAGTCCGGAACGCATCGCGACGTGGTGGGGGTGTTCAATTTCTACGACAAGCCGCTCAAGGTGGATTATTCCTTCGCCAAGATGGGGCTCGACCCGGCCAAGACCTACCACGCGTTTGATTTCTGGGGCAACAAGCCGGTGACGGATGTGGCCGGGGCCATCAAGGAAGAAGTGGCGCCGATGAGTTGCCGGGTGCTGGCACTGCGGGCGAAGGAGGGTCGCCCGGTGTTGGTCTCGACTTCGCGGCATGTGTCGCAGGGGATTTTGGAGGTGAAGGAGGAAGAATGGAAGGCGAGTGGAATCCTTTCCGGGACTTCGTCGGTCATTGGCGGCGATGCGTATGAGTTGCGCATTGCCGGCCTCAAGGATGGCAAGGGGTGGGAGTTTCTCGGCGCGCTGACATCTCCCGCCGATGACGCGGCGGGCGTGAAAATCGAGGCGTTGCCGCAGACGGAAGAAGGTTGGTTGCGCCTCAAGGTCACCTCGCCCACTTCGCGTGAGGTTTACTGGGCGGTGGGGTTCGAGTGAGCGCGTGAAAACGCCTGCGCCCGGGAGCGCGGGACACCAGTCCC
>CAZVNU010000049.1:10973-11229 GCA_964628335.1 uncultured Phycisphaeraceae bacterium | reverse complement strand
ACCCAGATGCCCACCTGGGTCGGAGGGGGAACGGGGGGGAGCTCGGGGGGGAGATTGTCAGCCATGGGTGCGTTCAAAAATGAAAGGGGAAAGCAGGCGTTTCACAGGCATCCGGGCGGGCCAAAAACACGGGCCTGCCAAGAGCGCGAATTGTACCCTCCGGCAGGGGTTGAAAGGCCCTCTTGGATGGAAAAAAACGCAAAAACCAAGGCGGGTGGCCTTGGTTTTTGCGGGGGTGGCGGGGGTGTTTCTTGCC
>CAZVNU010000049.1:0-10963 GCA_964628335.1 uncultured Phycisphaeraceae bacterium | reverse complement strand
TTGCCTTGTTTCGCCGCCTTACTCCGCCACGCCTTCGCTGTCCCCCGCATAGTGAATATGCATGGTATTGGTCGAGCCCGCGCCGGCCACGCCAAAGGGGGTGCCGAAGACCACGATGACGGCGTCGCCTTTTTCCACGAAACCGCGACTCATCAGGTAGGTGTCGATTTTGGCGATGAAGTCGCGGGCACCCTCGGGGCGGTCGATTTTGACCGGGCGCACGCCGTAGAGCATGCCAATTTGGCGCAGGGCCTGCTGGTTGCAGGAAAAGGCGGTGACCGGCACATTGAGGCGCAACTGAGAGAGGTAGCGGGCGCCGCCGCCGAACTCGGTCCACAGCACGATGCGCTTGGCGTTGATGCTGCGGGCGGCGGCCTGCACGCCCATGGCCAGGGCGCCGGTGCGGTAGCGGGTGGTCAGCGGCGGTTGGCCGCTGATGGCCTTGCGCCCTTGGGTGGTGGTGAATTCCTCGGCCGAGATGGCGGTGCGCGCCATGTAGCCGACGGTTTCGACCGGGAACTGGCCGACCGAGGTTTCGGCCGAGAGCATCACCGCATCGGCGCCGTCGAGCACGGCGTTGGCCACATCCGACACTTCGGCGCGGGTGGGGCTGGCGGCGGAGATCATCGATTCGAGCATCTGGGTGGCCACGATCACCGACTTGCCGTGGGCGTGGGCGACGGTCATGATGTGCTTTTGCAAGACCGGCACCTGCTCCAAGTCCATTTCCACGCCAAGGTCGCCGCGGGCCACCATGATGGCGTCGGCAGAGGCGCAGATGGAATCCAATTCCTTGATGGCTTGCGGCACTTCGACCTTGGCCACCGTGCGCAGGCGGTTGGTTTTTTCTTTGGCCGGGTCGGAGCCGTCGTTTTGGGTGATGAAGGCTTTGAGTTCGTCGATGTCTTTGCCGTTGCGCACGAACGACAGGGCGATCCAGTCCAGTTTGTTCTGGATGGCCCAAATGGCGCATTCGCGGTCCCAGTCGGTCATGGTGGGGATGGACAGGCCGGTGTCGGGCAGGTTGATGCCCTTGCGGCGCGAGACTTTGCCGGCGGCGGTGACTTCGCAGGTCAGGCAGCCGTTGCACTTCTCGCGCACGATGGATTTGACCGCGCCGTCGGCGATATACAGGCGGTGCCCCACCAAAGCGTCGGCCACCACGGCCGGCTGGTTGGTGCCAAGCACCAAGGTGCCGGAAGCATCGCGGTGGGCGGCGCAGTCGTCGTTGGAGACGATGAAGCGGCTGCCTACGGGCAGGTCCACGGCACCTTCGGGCACATCGCCCACGCGCACCTTGGGGCCGCACAGGTCGCCCATGACCGCCAAGGGGATGCCGACCCGGGCTTCGGCTTCGCGGGCGGCGGCCAGGAATTTGGTGAAATCCTCGAACTTGCCGTGCGAGAAATTCAGGCGCGCCACCCGCATGCCCGTGCGGATCATGGCGGCGATGATGGCTGGGTCGGCGGTGGCCGGGCCCAGGGTGGCGACGATTTTGGTCAGGGGCTGGGTGAGGGTGTCGGCGTTTGGATACATGGTGTCTTTGGAAAATGAGGGAAGCGGATAGGGTACCTGCCCCAAGCGCCCATGGGCTGTCCGACAAGTGCGAAAAAAATTGAAGCCGGGTGCGCTTGGGGCTACACTGACCCGCCCCAATAGGTTTTGGCTCGGCGTCATTTTTGGAATTCCCCCATGTCAACTTACGCCATCGGCGACATTCACGGCAGACTCGGCGCATTGCGTAAGTTGCTGATTCAATTGGATCCGGATCAAGACCGTCTGGTATTCATGGGTGATTACATGGACCGCGGCCCCAACTCATCGGGCGTGCTGGATTTGCTGGTGTTGGTGGCTGCCGAATGCCCGCAATCCGTTTTTTTGCGCGGCAACCACGATTGGTTGATGATGCATGCCAGGACCGACGCGGCGCAGAAAAAATACTGGCGCGAGCATTGCGGCGGCGAGGCGACCCTGAAGTCCTACCCGGGCGGCACGCTGGATGATGTGCCGGTGGCGCACTGGTTTTTTCTGGAAAAAACCTGCCGCGACTTGTACGAGACCAAAAATCATATTTTTGTCCACGGCGGGTTGGAGCCGGATTTGCCGGTGGTCCAGCAAACCGTGCGCACCCTGCATTGGCGCCGCATTTTTGGGGCGGCACCGCATATTTCCGGCAAGCGGGTGGTGTGCGGCCACACCCAGCAGGCGTCCGGCCTGCCGCTGGACATGGGCCACACCTTGTGCGTGGACACCCGCGAATGGTTGACGGCGGTGAATGTCACGGACAACACCTTTGTGCAGGCCAAGGACGATGGCTCCTACCGCGAATTCAAGCGCCTGCCACCGGTGGCGCCGGTGCCGGTCAAACCGGCGAAGTTGGTGGCCTTGGAAAAGACCATCAAGCTGCCGGCAGGGGTGGAGGGGGCGGAAGAGGTGTGAGCCGATGCGCGCTTGCTCCTTTACAATCCCGTCCCCATGAAAAACACCTCCACCGCCGTCAAAAAATCCGCCAAGAAACCCGCTGCCAAGGCGGCCAAGAAGGTTGTCAAAAAGGCCGCCAAAAAGGCTGCCAAGAAATCCGCCAAGAAAGCGGTCCTGACCTACGCCGCCGCCGGCGTGGACATCATTGCCGGCGACCAAGTGGTGGACCTGATCGGCCCGGCCGTCAAGAAAACCCACAGCCCGCGCGTGATGGGTTCTTTGGGTGGTTTTGCGGGTTGCTTCCGCCTCGACAACCACAAGCAGTTCAAGAAGAATTGGAAGAAGCCCGTGTTGGTGTCCTGCACCGACGGCGTGGGCACCAAGGTGCTGTTGGCCATCGAGCTGGGCCTGGTCGGCTCCATCGGCCAGGATTGCGTGGCCATGAACGTCAACGACATGATCGTGCAGGGCGCGCAGCCCTTGTTCTTCCTGGATTACATCGGCATCAGCAAGGTGCATCCCAAGCAGACCGCCGCCATCGTCTCCGGCGTGGCCAAGGCCTGCGAAATTGCCGGTTGCGCCTTGCTTGGTGGCGAGACCGCCGAAATGCCCGCCGTCTACAAGCAGGGCGACTTCGACCTGGCCGGCTTCGCGGTGGGCGTGGCCGAGTTGGATGATGTGAACCGGCAACCGCAGGCCGAAGAAGGCGACATCATCCTGGGCCTGGCCTCCAGCGGCGTGCATTCCAACGGCTACTCGCTGGTGCGCGCCATCATCAAGGAAGCCAAGCTGGACTTGAAGAAGAAGTATCCCGAGTTGGACAAGAAAAAGACCCTGGGCCAAGTGCTGCTCGAGCCCACCCGCATTTATGTCAAGCCGGTGCTGGCCGCCGTGGAAAAATTCCGCAAGAAAAAAGCCATCACCGGCATGGCCCACATCACCGGCTCCGGCCTGCCCGGCAATGTCTGTCGCGGCCTGCCCAAGCACTTGGACGCCAAGATCTACAAGCAGGCCTGGGACCTGCCCCCGGTGTTCCAATTCCTGCAAGAAAAGGGCGGCGTGGCCGACGCTGAAATGTTTGATGTGTTCAACATGGGCATCGGCTACACCTTGTTTGTCAAACCCAAGCACGCCGCTGCGGTGGCGCAAATGCTGATGGACGCCGGCGAAGATGTGCATGCCATCGGCCGCGTGGTCAAGGGCAAAGGCGGCGTGGTGATGGTGGATTGATGTCCATTTTTGGAAGATTCAGGGAACCCCGGCGCCCCGTGTCAGGGCGCGCGAAAGTTTCCGGCTCTTCCGTCGTGTGCCGGCCCTGACACGGGGCGCCGGGGTTCCCTTTTCCTCTTGCCAATCCAACATGAATCTCTCCCCCGACCTGATTTCCCACCTCGCTCAAGCCCAAGCCCGCGACCCGGAACTGCGCCGCCCCTCGATGAACGGTGCCATGCAGCGCTACCGCGAGATGACCATCGACGAGATGTTGCTGGAAAACCGCGTCATCTTTTTGGTCGGCGAAATCCACCACGGCTCGGCCATGGGCGTGGTCATGCGCTTGCTGTACCTTGAGAGCCAAAAGCCCGGGCAGGACATCAACCTGTACATCAATTCGCCCGGCGGCAGCGTGGATGACACCCTGGCGATGATTGACACCATGAATCACATCTCTTCGAGCGTGTCGACCTATTGCATCGGCCATGCCATGAGCGGCGGCGCCTTGACGCTGGCGGCCGGCACCAAGGGCAAGCGCTTCTGCCTGCCGCACGCCAAGGTGATGATTCATCAGCCGCTGGGCGGCATCGGCGGCCAGGCCTCGGACATCATGATTCAGGTCGAAGATATTTTGAAGACCAAGGACCAGCTCAACCAGATGCTGGCCGATTTGACCGGCCAGCCGTTGGAGAAAATCGTGGAAGATGTGGAGCGTGACAAGTTCTTCTCCGCCGATGAGGCCAAGGCCTACGGGTTGGTGGATGAAGTGGTGCGTCCACGCGAGAAGAAGCCGGTATGACCCCATCCAAGATCGCCCATAAGACATAAGAAAAACCTGCCGCGAGGCAGGTTTTTCTCATGTCTCATGGGCGATCTTGGATTTGAACCAAGGAAGGCATAGCCAACAGATTTACAGTCTGTCCTTTTTGACCGCTCAAGCAATCGCCCGAATTCCCATTATTTTGGGGCGGGTATTTGACCAAAGCCGGGGCCTTGTGTCAAACGCGCAAAGGCCGTTTTTTTACGCCCGCATCTGAATCTCCTGCCGCAACTCCGTCAGCAGGCCGGACACCGTCAAATCGGCAGCCAAGCCGGGTACCAGCACCTGTTGGTCCAGTTGCTTTTGCAGGCGCTGGTGGGCGGTCAGGGCGGTGGAATGGCTGTCGCGGTCAAGGGATGAGGCAATCTCTGGGTACGACATGGCGGTCAGCTCGCGGGCCAAAGACACGGCGGCGGCGCGGGCCAAAGTGACCAGGCGGTGCTTGGAGCGGCCTTTGACCTGCTCGGGGGCGGCCCCGAGTTTGGCGCAGCAGACCTGCAAAATCAGCTCAAACTTGGGCGGCCGGGTCGGGCGCGGCTGACTTTCGGTTTGTTCAAGCTGGCGCACCAACCCCAGACCGACCGGTTCTTGGGGCTGCACTTGAGATTGGGTTTGGGCGCGTCCGCCGGTGCGGCCCAGCATCGAGAGGGCGTGCAGACGGGTGAGGGCGCCTTCGATTTCGCGCACCGAGGCATGCATGGGCAGCGCGCCGGTCAATCCCCGGGTGGTCGCGCCGGCCAAGGCATCGAGGGCCGCGGACTGGAAAGTCAGTCCGCGGCGCCGGCCCAGTTGCTCGAACATGGCCCGGCGGGTGGCCAGGTCCGGCGCCCGCACCTCGACCACCAAACCTTGCACGCACAACGAGACCAGCTGCTCGGAGAAAGCGTGGATCTGGCGCGGCGCGCTGTCGGCGGCCAGGATCACCCGGGTGTGGGCGGGCGAAGAAAGGGCCGCCTTGAGCGTGAGCAGGAATTCCTGTTGGGTCTGCTTTTTGTTGGCGCCGATGAAGTGCACGTCATCGATGGCCAGCAAGTCGGCGCCGCGGTACATCAGGCGGAAAGCTTCCCAGGTATTGTGGCGGGTGGCGTCGATGTAGGCGTTGGTGAACTGCTCGCCGGTGGCATACACCACTTTGGCGCCCGGGTGCTGGTCGGCAAAGCTGCGGCAGATGCCTTGCAGCAGATGGGTCTTACCCAGCCCGCAACCGCCGTGGACGAACAACATCTGGTCGCCGCTGTGCAGGTCGGCCGGATCCTGATGTTCGCAAACACGTTCGGCGGCGGCATAAGCCAGGGCATTGGACGGGCCGACCACAAAGGTGTCGAGGCGGTGGCGCAGGCCAAGGTGGGCGCCGCTTTGGCCAGGGTTGTGGTTCGCACCCCGCGTTTCAACATGGGTGGCCGGGCTGGCGGTCGGGCGTGAGGCAGCGCCTTGGCGTTGCAGGGCGGCTTTGGGGGCGGTGCGGGGGGCTGCCTGGGATTTTTGCGGGACGACTTGTTGGGGTGCGTGGGTCGCTTTGGCCGTGGCCACCGCCACTTGCAGGCGCAGGCTGGCCGCGCTGGTGGCGCCCAGTTCGGCGGTGATGGCGGCGGTCAATTCCTGCTGGTAGTGGCGGGTGATCCATTCGGCCGCCATCGGGTGGGGGGCGTTCACGCGCAAGGTGGTGGACTCGGGCTCAAAGGCGAAGCCTTGGACGCCACCAAACCACAGGGCGAATTTATGGGCCCCCAGCGCCGATTCCACCCGGTGGGCGACGCGATGGGCGAGTGTGTCTTGCGAAAGGGACATGGGCGGGAGTTCTCAAGTGCGGCCGGCCCGTACGACATGGGCGGCGTGGATGGGTGAGGGATGCATCCTTGCCTGAGGGGTGCCGGCTTCCGGTACGAATTGCGCATGGGGGCCATTGAGATGGGGCATGCGTGCGGGAAGCGGCGGCGGGTCGTCCTGACCCGAGGGGGTAAAGATAGCGCACCTTGGGTTGTTTTCAATGCGCCGCGCAAAAAACTTTTTTCAACTCTCCGCTTGACAGCGAGAAAATGCGGAAAGGCCCGTTTACGGCCCCCAAAGCGCGATTGACAAACAGCCCATCCGGGATTTTCACCAAGGGTGTTGCGGCCAACCTGTGGATAGATGTGGAAGGGACAAGTGTGACGGGTTTGTCAAGCCGGTGTGAAAAATTTGAAAGCCGGTGGATTGTTTTTTGCGGGCGCGGCGCACGGTTCAACAAAAAAAGACACCGGAATTACCGGTGTCTTTTTCATTTCGCGGCAGGGCCGGTTCATTTCTTTTCGCCTTGCGAAGCCTTGACGATTTCCGCGGCGATGTTGGCCGGGGTTTCGCGGTAGGTCAGCGGCTCCATCACGTACGAGGCGCGACCCTGGGTCATGCCACGCAAGGTGGAGGAGTAGCCGAACATTTCCGACAAGGGGGCTTCGGCGGTGATCAGGCGCACCACGCCGCGCTCGTCGTCGCCGACGATGATGGCGCGGCGGCGGTTCAAGTCGCCGGTCACGTTGCCGAAGAACTCGGCGGGGGTGGTCACCACCACCTTCATGATGGGCTCCATCAGCACGATGCCGGCCGAGCGGGTGGCTTCCTTGAAGGCCAGCACGCCGGCGACTTCGAAGGCGATCTGCGAGGAGTCGACGTCATGGTACTTGCCGTCCACCAGCTCGACCTTGACGTTGATCATCGGGTAGCCGGCGAGCACGCCGCTCTTGGCGGTCTGGCGGCAGCCGTAGAAGATCGGGTTGATGTATTCCTTGGGAATCACGCCGCCGACGATGCTGTTTTCTTCAGCCACGCCGTCTTCGTAGGTGAGTTCCTGTTCCTTGGCCTCGGCTTCGGTGATCGGCGACACCACGATGGTGCAGTCGCCGAATTGGCCCTTGCCGCCGGTCTGCTTCTTGTGGATGCCGCGGCCCTGGGCGCTGCCGCGCAGGGTTTCGCGGTAGGCCACGCGGGGCTTGCCGACCTTCACGTCGACCTTGAAGTCGCGCAAAATGCGGCCGGTGATGATTTCCAAGTGCAATTCGCCCATGCCGGCGATGATGGTCTGGCCGGTTTCTTCGTCGTAGTGGAACTGGAAGGAGGGGTCGGCGCGGCGGATGTCGGCCAGCGAGTTGCCCAGTTTTTCCTTGTCAGCCGAGGAGGTGGGTTCGATGGACATCGAGATCACGGGATCCGGGAACTTCATGCGGTCCAGCACGATCGGATGGTCGGGCGAGCACAGGGTTTCGCCGGTGAAGGAGTTGGCCAGGCCCACGATGGTCACGATGTCGCCGGCTTCGGCGTCATCCAAGGCCTGGCGGTCTTCGGCTTCCATGCGGAACAGGCGGGAAATGATTTCCTTCTTGCCGTTGTTGGAGTTGAGCACGCGGGTGCCCTTGCCCAGTTTGCCGGAGTAAATGCGCACATAGGTCAAATCGCCGTGCTTGTCGTTGACGATTTTGAACACCAGGCCGGAGAAGGGCTCGTCGGAGGACGACTCGCGCACCAGGCGAATTTCGGCATTGTCGGGGTCGGTGCCCTGGGTGGGGGGCACTTCGGTCGGGTCGGGCAGGAAGTCCACCACGGCGTCGACGACCTTTTGCACGCCGATCTTCTTGTAGGCCGAGCCGCACAAAACGGGGAAGATCTGCATGGCGATCACGCCCTTGCGCAAACCGGCCATGATTTCGGCTTCGGTGGGGCGCTTGCCTTCAAGGAAGGCTTCCATCATGGCGTCGCCGCCGACTTCGCAGACCTTTTCCTCAAGGATGGTGCGGGCTGCTTCGGCTGCTTCGAGATATTCCTCGGGGATTTCCTTCTCGGTGATGATCATGCCGTCGAATTTCTTCGGGTCGGTCTCTTTGGATTCGTTGTAGCAGGCCTTCATCTTGATCAGGTCGATGATGCCGATGAAGGTGACTTCGGTGCCTTCCTTGCGGAAGATGGGCAGGTGGATCTTGACCGCGTTGACGCCCAGGCGGGTGAGGATGGTTTCAAAGGAGAATTCAAAGTCGGCTCCCAGTTTGTCCATCTTGTTGACGAAGCAGATGCGCGGCACGTTGTAACGCTCAGCCTGGCGCCACACGGTTTCGGACTGCGCTTCCACGCCTTCCTTGCCGTCGAACACCACCACGGCGCCGTCGAGGACGCGCATGGAACGCTCCACTTCCATGGTGAAGTCGACATGTCCGGGGGTGTCGATCAGGTTCAGGTTGTACAGTTCGCCGTTGCGCGGCCACAGCGACGAAATGGCCGCCGAGTTGATGGTGATGCCGCGCTTGCGCTCATCGGGGTCAAAGTCGGTGACGGTGGTGCCTTCATGCACTTCGCCCATTTTGTGAATCTTGCCCGTGTAGAACAAAATGCGCTCGGTGGTGGTGGTCTTGCCGGCGTCGATGTGGGCGCAAATACCGAAGTTGCGCAGTTTCTGAAGGCGGGTGAGTTCTGCCATGGGTCGTCTACCTAAGTACAAAAAGGAAAGAGAAGGGGGAAATGAACAAAATTTCCCCGGTAAAGGGGGCGAGAAGGATACCCGAACGCAGCCGCTTGGGCAAAAAAGACCGGGTTTGGCCGTTTTATTTCCGCAAGGTGGCCAAAGGCGCCCAGCCAAGACCAGACGATTTTGCGCCACGGGTGGCGGGGCGGGCCTCGCCCTTGTTTTTTGAGATGTGTGCATCCTTAAGGCCTTGGCCGGGGGTTTATACTTTCCACCCGCTCCCCAATCATGCCTCTTGCACGCCTTTTGCCCCATTTTCACATGCTGCTTGTACTCCAACACGAATCCCACGAAGGCCCCGGGCGCTTGGGCGCCGTTTTGCGCGATTTTGGCCACCGGCTGCACACCGTGCGCGTTTATGCCGGCGAAGCCATTCCCGCCACCCTGGCCGATGTGGACGGCGTCATTGTGCTGGGCGGTTGCATGAACACCTGCGATGCGCCGAATCTGCCGTGGATGGCGCGCGAAATCGAAATCATCAAAGAGGCCCACGCCGCCAACATCCCCGTGCTTGGCATCTGCCTTGGCGCGCAATTGATCGCGGTGGCCTTGGGCGGCGAGGTGGGGCCGGCCGACAAGCCGGAGATCGGCATGGGGCAGGTGTCGATGTCGTTCTTTGGTGCCAATGACCCGATGCTGGTGGGCTTGCCCTATCACTTCACCACCGCCCATGCCCATGGTCAGGAAGTGAAAAAGATGCCGGCCAACGGCACGCCGGCCGCCTTGCTGTCGTCAAAAGGATGCAAGAACCAAGCCTTCCGCGCCGGCTTGCGTATCTATGGTTTTCAATACCACTTCGAATGGACTTTGGCGCAAATTGAAGCCGCCATCGACGCCGAACCGACTTGGCTCACCACCCTGGGGGTGGAAGCGGCGGCACTGAAGGCGCAAGCCAAGGCCGATTACGCCCGTTACGAGGAATTGGGCCTGCGCCAATGCCAATTGATCGCCGAGCGCCTGTTCCCGATTGAAAAACGGGTGGCGGCGGACGGCCGCAATGTGGACAATTTCCACGCGCACCGCTGAAAGGCAGCGGCGGCATCTTGCCGCCGTCGCTTCAACTTGAAAATGAACAACGCGCGCCGAACATTCGGCGCGCGTTGTTTTTCAATGGGTTTTCCGTGGACGCGGCGGGCCGCCGCGTCCACTTTTATTTCGCCTTGTACGGGCTGCCATCGGCCAGATAGGTGTTCTCCACCACGCTCTTGAGCCAGGCGCCGGCAGCAGCTTGGATCTGCGTGCCGATTTGCGCTTGCGGCGGGGCGAAGGGGGGCTGCCAGTCGGTCAGGCCCAGGATGTCGTGCAGCACCACCACATGGCCGTCGCAGGCCGGGCCGGCGCCGCAGCCGATGACCGGCACGATGGGGTCGTGGGCATGGGCCAGTGCGGTGATTTTTTGCGCGGCTTCATCGGTGACAGCTTCCAGCAGCAGGATGGCGGCGCCGGCCTCGAGCATCAGTTTGGCTTCTTCCACCAATTGCGCCACCGCTTCTGCCGTGCGGCCGGCGGCCCGGTAGCCGCCTTCGGCCCGCACCTGCTGCGGCTTGCTGCCAAGATGGGCGACCACCGGCACGCCGGCGGTCGCCAGTTTGCGCACCAGGCCGCTGTGGCGGGCGCCGACTTCCAACTTCACGCAATCGGCCGAGGCTTCCTGCAAAAAGCGGATGGCATTGCGCACGCCTTCGGATTCGCAGCATTGGTAGGAGCCAAAGGGCATGTCGGCCATCAGGAAGGCATCCGGCGCGCCCCGACGCACGGCGGCGGTCAGCATGAGTTGCAGGTCCATGGTGGCCGGCAGGGTGGAGTCGTGGCCCAGAATCATCTGCGCCGCGGTGTCGCCCACCAAAAAAGCCCGGCAACCGGCGCGCGCCAACCATTTGGCGGTGGTGGCGTCGTAACAGGTCAGCATGCCGAATTTTTCGCCGGCAGCGGCGTGTTTTTGCAGATGGCGGATGGTCGTGCGGGTGGACATGGGGGGATTGTTGGAAATTGCAAACGGTCAGCCCACATTTTTTTCCACAAGC
>CAZVNU010000048.1:0-11265 GCA_964628335.1 uncultured Phycisphaeraceae bacterium | reverse complement strand
ATTGTAAGATGCAACATGCAAATATGTTGCATCTTACAATCCAGCCTCATCAAATCTACCGGACACTACTGTTATGGCACAGTATTTGCCTTCTCTCTCTCGGTCTTGCAAGGGGTTTGCCTTGCTGGCGGCCTCTGGCCTGCTTGCGGGCGGGGCATGGATGCGGGCGCGCGCCCAGTCGGCGGAATTGACCGCGCAAAAAGACCTCCAAGTCGAGGAAAACCAGGCGGCGGAGGCGGCCGCAACCGACAAATTCAGTTCCACGCGTGAGAACATCAACGACGCCCAAGGCAAGCCCATCGCCAAGGTAAAGGTTTTCACAGAGGACATGCGAGAGCAGGCTCTTCCAACTAGGGAGTTTTTGAATAAGGGGTTTAATGGCTATTCTGCACAAACCTATTTACATGAGACTGGCCACACAGTCGGAGGTCGACATACGGACCCAGAGGTTATGAACCCAACAGATGCAGATAATGGTTCTGAAATATTTTCCGGAACAACTTTAAGAAGAATGATGCTTTTAAGAAAGGAAGGCCCATGATGTGCGTTCTATTCACCATAAAAACGCGTTTTGTTTTTTCATCCCTATTTCTGTTTGTCGCTTCACATGGCTACGGAGAAGGACTTCCTGTGTTAAATTCTGGAATAAAAGATGAAATCAACCAACAAGCAGTTTCCAAGTATGGGGAACCTATTTTTGCAACTCAAAGCCGTCAATTTAATTTTAGTGAAGTGGAGCAAAAACAAGGTAGGTGGCTGACGGATCATTGGCATAGTGCCGCTGTAGATCGTTCGTACTCTGGCATTTCAATTAGTCGTAATGGGATGATGCAAGGACCGTTGGAGAGTTCAACGATCAGGCCTTTTTTTTGCTCTTCAGATTGATGTTAATGGCTTAAGGTCCAGCGGAATACTGGATAGCCTTTTTGTTGATCCACATGATTTAAATCAACGAGGCAAAAGTGTATACATTTGTCGTGACATTGTTTTTTATCTAAATTTGGATCGCAAGAAGAAAATCGAAGATAGCAAATATGTTTTTGATAGGCCGGGGAAATTCTTGCTCCCCTCTACTGATTTGATGGGGATCAGACAGACTGATCCGTTTAAGGTTGTATTGGCCCCTTTTTCTATTGAAACAGAGCAGGGAGGAAAGGAGCTAAATCCTATTTCTCTTTCGTCGCCTGCCCTCCGCGTCGCCATCCAAACTCTTTGTCTTGACTACTACTCCCGTTGCGCGCCACAAGTTATTGATGCCATCGGATGGAAGTATCAAGAGCGCCATGCGATTGACCCCGTCAAAGATTTCACCTCGGCGCGCACCAAGTCCGCCCCTCTCCTCACCCAACTCCGCACCGCCCAAAAACAAGCCCCGGATTGGGAAAAACCCTACCTCGCCACCGCCGAACTCAACCTGCGCCGCATCATGGATTGCGACCGGTTGCGCGTGGATGAGAAATTGCGCGCTGCCTACGACAAGGAATTTTCCGACTTGATCGTGGCGCAAAAGGATCATCCCTTGGCGCGCCGCATTTGGGCCCATCGCTTGGACATGTGGTTGATGGTGGGCGACAAGCAAAAAGCCGATGCGTTGGCGGAGGAATTCCTGAAAACCGTCCCGGAATACTTGCGCCCTTTCTGGGCCAAGATGTATTGGATCAACAAAAACTATTTGATTTATCCCGGCTTCAGCACCAAGGAGGAAATCGAGCGCGGGCCAAGCACGATGGATGAAGAGCGCAAGGCGAAGCGGGATGCCCTCCATCCTGCTCCCGGCGTCGCGCCAGCCGCACCCGTTTCCCCCAAGCCATAACCCCATGCGCCTCCCCATCCTCCTCCTCGCCATCCTCCTCCCCGTCGCGGCCCTGGCCGACGACGACTTGACCCTCTTTTCCCACCTCACCCGCCAAGAGAAGGAGAAAACCGCCAAGGAGATGCAGCAGCAGGCGGGGGAAAGGCGCCGTCGCCCGGTCGAAACCGAAGCCCAGCAGGCCCAAGCCGAAGCGCGCCGCCAGAAAGAAGAGGCGCGTCTTCAAAAGGAAGCCGCCGACAAAGCAGCCAAAGAGGAAGCCAAGCGCAAGCGCGAAGATCAAGCCATCGCCCAGCTTCTCGCCAATAAGCCCATCAAAAAAGTCCTCGACAAAGCCAACGAACTCTTTTGGTCGGGCAAGCATGAAGAAGCGCAAAAGTATCTGCTGGCTTTGCGCGCCAAAGGCCGCGTCCCAGAAGCCGAAGCTCTGATTGGGCGCCTGATGCTGGCCAAAGCCCCGCGGCAGGCCCGCGTTGCGGTGGCGGCCCAAGTCGCCAAAAACCTACAGTCTCTTGCCCATCTGGAATGGCAAGCCGATGGGAAGACCCTGTCCACTGCGGCCATCTCTCCCGAGCGCCGCCAAGCTTTCCTCGTTTGCCTGCGCGCCAACCTGATGCTGGCCATGCAGCCGGTGGACAAGGCGCAACTTCTACTCAAGCAATCCCCGTGGATGCCCACTTTTCTCGGCGTCCCGTTCTTGGATGGCAAACTCGCTTTTGGGAACCAAGCTGACTGGGAGCCGCTTTACCAAGCCGCCAACCAGATGGCGGCGGTCTGCGGCGACGACAGCCAGGGCCGGCATCAGGTGGAGGCCGCCCTGCTGGCCGGCGACGCCTTGGTTTTGATGGGCCGCTTTGATGAAGCGCAAAAAGCCTATGGTTTTGTGGGGGCGCAAACCCGCTACTTCAACAGCCGCGCCGGCAAGACCACCTACACCCTCGGCCAAGGCGATGAGGTTGCCACCGGCATCCCCGGCGTGTTTGCCGCCCAGGCCGCCGATCATGCGCGGCAATTGGCTGCCATCCAGGAAATTTTGCGCTTGAGCCAGGATTATGTGCTTTGGCGCAATGCCGAGGCCCAGAGGTTGGGGGGCAAGATCCGCCAGCGGCGGGCGGAAGCCAAGAAGGCGGCGGAATTGGCGGAAAAAGCCGAAAAAGAGGCGGCGCGGCTTGCCAAGAACAAGCATGAAACGCCGGTGGACGCGGCGCCCCAAGATGCGCGCCAAGGCCTTGCCGCGGAATCGCCCTTCGAGGCGGCCGCGCTTTACCAGTCTTGCCGGCTGTATCTGGAAAAAGGCGCGCCCGCCGAGCAAAAGCAGGCGTTGGCTTTCCTGGAAAAATTCATCGCGAACCACCCCGACGGGCTTTACCGTGGCATGGCCCACCGGCTGTTGCTTGAAACCGCCCTGATGCACCGCAACCTGAAAGCGGCGCGGCAGTGGAGCGCCAAACTGGAGGCGTGGATCGTCCGTGCCCGCAAGCAAAAGGAGTGGGAATTCGGCCAACTGTTGCAGGGCATTTGCGCCGCCGCCGGCGACCGCGTGGCCCCGCCGACGCGCGAATGGGCGCGCGATTCGTGGGGCAACCTGCACCCGGTGGCGGAAACCCCCGGCCAGATGCGCCATGAACGCAGCGCACCGTGGGTGTTGGATGATTTGGAAGATTGGTCGGCGCGTTATGCCGGTTTCTTTTTGTACGCCGACGGTAAATACGATGCGGCCTTGAAGCAGTGGGAGCGCATCACCAAGTTGGATGCGGCGGCCAGTTGCACCGACGGTTCGTGCGGCCCTACGGATTTCACCCGCTTGCAGGCATCCGCTGAAGACAAGCGCATGATGGCGATGGAAGAAGAAGCCAAATTGTTTGATGGCAACAAGGCCCTGAAAACCTGGCTGCTACTGGGGGAAATGTGGTACATCGGCCAGCAGTTTGACCGCGCCGAGTTCGTGTTCCGCAGTGCGTTGGCCGGCAGCAAGGGGTTGCCTGAGTCGCAAACCGACTACATGCACCGGGTACTTGCGCGCATCCTGTACATGCGCCGCGACCGCAATGGTTGCATGGCTGAAAATGCTGAAGTATTCAAACACTGCTCATGGACGCCCACCGAAATTCTGGCCATCAACGAATGGATATTTGAGTCCAACTACCATGCTGATCCCAAAGTGCGCGCGCAGGGACATCAATTGCAGGAGCGGTTGGCCATGGTTAAGAGCGATGACAATTTTGTGCTGATGGCCCGGCTGTGCGTGGGCACCCGCCTATGGAATGAGGGCAAAAAGAAAGAGGCGGAAAAGTGGCTTTCGATGTTCACTCCCAAACATCAAGGCCTTTATATGCTGGCCCAAAGGGTGCGCAAAAACGGGACATGGAGCGAGTAGGGGGCGGCGTCTTCCAGCGGGTTGTTTTTCCCCGATAATCCCCCGCCATGAAAGTCCACGCCACCCACCACATCCTGTCCCATGCAGAGGGTCCCAAGGCCCTGGAGCGATGCGCCGATGCTTGCGCCGTGCGGGTGATGGATGAAACGGTGGTGGCGGTGCTGGCCGACGGCGCCGGTCAGTCGCCGGCGGCGCGCGAGGCGGCGCGGAAAATCGTTTCCACCCTGATGGCGCAAGTGCCGGCCCGCCCGGCGGGCTGGGCGCCGGACAGGGCGCTCTGCGAATTGGCCGGCACGCTCAACGGCGCGCTGCATGCGGAGGGCCTCGCCCGTTTTGGCGAGCCGGCGCTGGTTTCCACCGTGGTGGCGGTGGTGATCGAGGGCGACCGTTTGTACGGCCTGAATGCGGGGGATTCGCGGGCTTATCTGGTGCGCGACGGGGCGGCGCGCCAGCTTTCCTTGGATCACGCGGACGCCGAACAGACAAATGTGATCACGCGGGCGGTGGGCTTGGCGGCGGCGTTGGAGCCGGCGGTTTTCACGGAAACACTGCGTGACGGCGATGTCGTGATGCTGTGTTCCGACGGCGTGTGGGGTGCGGGGGAATTCTCCTTGGAGGCCGGTGCGGACGCCCGCGCGCTGGTGGAGGGTGCCGCCGCCCGTCTGCGCCGCGAGGCCCGCGACGACATGAGCGCGGTGGTGATCCATCTGCCCGAAACCGGCAGCCTGCACGCGGAAAAAGCCCGCAAATTGCCGGTTGCCGGTCCGCTGTCGGCGGGGCAGGCGGTGGACGGCTGGACCCTGGTCCGGGCGTTGGATCCGTTGGCGCGCACCTGGGTGGCCATGCAGCGGGTGGGTGCGGACGAAACCGCCTTTGAGCAGCAGGCGGTGCTCAAATTTGCGCCTGAAGCGGCCCGCGACAACGAGCAGGTGTTGGAATTGTTCATCCGCGAAACATGGCATGCCACCGGGATGCAGGGTGATTTCTTCGTGCCGGCCTGGCCCCCGCCGGAGCCGTCCTGCCGTTATTACCTGATGTCCTTTGTGGATGCGCCCTCGCTTGAGTCCGTGCTCAAGACCCGCCGCCTGGCGCCGGATGAGACGGCGGCCTTGGGCCGCTTTTTGGCCGGGGCCGGCGAGCATTTGCTGCGCCGCGATCTGATTCATGGCGACATCAAGCCGGACAACATCCTGGTGACCGGCGACCCGGCCAAGCCAACCTTCAAACTGGTGGACTTGGGCAGCGCGGCCCCGGTGTTTGCCGTCACTTCCAGGGCCGGCACCGCCAGCTTTCTGGCGCCCGAGCGCTTCCATGGCGCGCCGGGGGTGGAGCGCACCGAGATTTTCGCCATCGGCGTCACCTTGTACCGGGCCTTGACCGGCAAATTGCCGTTCGGCGAAATCGAGCGCTTCCAGACCCCGCAATTCGCGCCGGCCAAGCAACCCTCCGCCCTCAACACCAACACGCCGCCCTGGTTGGATGCGGTCATCCAACGCTGCCTGTCCCTGCATCCGGAAGGCCGTTACCAGCATTTCTCCGACTTGGTCTTTGATTTGAACAATCCGGGTGAAGTCGAGGCCTATGGCCCGGCCAAAGCCAAGTCCGAAGGCGGGCGCGACCCGGTATTGTTCTACAAAGTCGGTTTTTGGTTTTTCGCGGCGCTGTCGCTGGCGTTGCTGGCCTTGCTGGTGGCGCGGCGTTCACATTGAAAACCCTGCGGCAAGGCGCCGCAGGGTTGTACCGCGCCCTGCGCCAGATCGCGGACTACGGCTGCCGCCTGACCATGGACGGGACCAGCCCGGAGCGGAAGGTGGCGGAGTTCATCCGCTTCCTGCCGGTGCTGGCCTACGACGGCAGTTCCATGAAGCGGATGGACGCCAGTTTGACCTGGGAGGGCGGGCTTGAGCCTGCCACAAGAAAAAGTGGCTCAATGCCGCTTTTTCTTGTCGTGTCCCGTTGGTTTGGTCGGTGGACGGCGTGCCGTCGGATTGTTTTTTCGGGGCATTGAGCCCCTCAAGGCAGCGGCAGACTGAAGTCCGCCCTCCCGGTTTTTACCCCACGAACTTGCGCACCACCAAGGTGTTGTTCTGGCCGCCAAAGCCGAAGGAGTTGGACAGGCAGACTTCCACCTTGGCCTTGCGCGCGACATTGGGGATGTAGTCCAAATCGCATACCGGGTCGGGCGTGCCGTAGTTGATGGTGGGGGGCAGGATCTGGTCGCGGATGGCCAGCACGCAGGTGATGGCTTCCACCGCGCCGGCGGCGGCGATCAAATGGCCCAGCGAGGATTTGACGCTGGAGACCGGGGGGGCGCCGCCGAAGGGCGCCAACGGGTTGCCGCCGAACACCACCTTGATGGCTTTGGTTTCGATCGAGTCGTTTTCTTTGGTGCTGGTGCCGTGGGCGCTGATGTAATCGACTTGCGCCGGGGTGACACCGGCCTGGGCCAAAGACTGGCGCATGGCGGCGGCGGCGCCTTTGCCCTCGGGGTGGATGTCGGTGATGCGGTAGGCGTCGGCGGTGGAGCCGTAGCCGCCGATCTCGGCCAAGATGGTGGCGCCGCGCTTCTGGGCGTGTTCCAAGGTTTCCAGAATCAGCATGCCGGCGCCTTCGCCCATCACGAAGCCGTCACGGTCCAGGCTGAACGAGCGGCTGGCGGTTTGCGGGCTTTCGTTGCGGTCGGACAAGGCGGTCAAGCGGTTGAAGCCGGTGACGCCCAAGGGGTGGATCATGGTGTGGGCGCCGCCGGCGATCATCACATCGGCATCGCCGCGGCGCAGGATTTCAAAGGCTTCGCCGATGGCTTGGGTCGAAGCGGCGCAGGCGGTCAGGCAGTTGTAGCAGGGGCCCTCGGCGCCGAATTCCATGGCGATGTGGTTGAGGGGTTGGTTGGGTTCCTGCTCGGTTTCCTTGACGGCGGAGAAGGATTGGAAGGCGGTGGCGGCCCACTTGGCGCCGTTGACGGTGCGGGTGGCGTCATCCCAGCCGGCCAGGTTGGTGTTGAAGTAATTGTCGGAATCGAGCGAGCCCTCGCCCGAGCCCAGATAGATGCCCATGCGTTCGGTTTTCAGGCCGGCGAAGCCGCCAAGGCCGGACATGTCCCAGGCCTGGGCGGCGGCGCCCAAGGCGAACGAGGTGTTCAGGCCGACGCCTTCGTGGCAGGCCGTTTGCTTGACGCATGTGCGGTAGTCGTAGTCCTTGACCTGCGCGGAGAAGTTGGTGGGAAAGGTCGAGGCGTCAAAGCGCTCGGTGGCCGACGCGCCGGACTTGCCGTCGAGCAAATTGCGCCAAACGGTTTCGATGTCGTGGCCAAGGGGGGTGACCCAGCCAATGCCGGTGATGACGATGCGGGTGGACATGGGAGGAATGGTCATTTTGCCTTGATTTTGGGCTTGGGGTGGGACGCCAACTTGACTTGAGCGTAGACAAACAGGTGGATGTGGTTCAGTGTTAGGCTGCCTGGGCGGTGCAGGCAGCAGATTGGAGGGCGATGAGCAATGCCTCTCCTAGGGATTTTGCAAGCAATGGCGGGACGGAATTGCCGATCAGCAATCGTTTGTCGCCCAATGATCCCGTGAAGCGGTAGGCATCTCGGAAGGATTGGCATCGAGCTCCTTCACGAATCGTCATGGCTCGGTTTTGCGTCGGGTGGATGCAATTGGCGCTCGATGGGGTTGTGAAATTCCGCGTGATCGTCGGGGCGGGTTTTTTCCCGAGGATTCGAGAATAGGAATTGGGGTATCCCGTGGTAGGGCGGATGGCTTCCGGGATGGTCTTGGCGATATCGGGGTCTAGGGCGGATTTTCCTTGCGGGATGTAGGACATCATTTGGACAAAATTGGGATTATGCGATGCGGCGACATGATCGGCCAATTTCCCGCGCATGCCCTTTCGGAAGTATTTTTGAAGAGGATTTTGTGGGTCGCACAGATATTCGTCAGACGATTCACCGGCAGTTACGGGGGGCAAATCACTCGTGGCGTCATCGAAGGACCATGTCTCGGTGCCATCCCATCCTTGTTGATCTACTTGCAAAAAGGTGTCTTTTCGTCCGAATAGGGAATAGGCTCCCGCTCGGTTTGCCTCTTGAAGCGCTTGGGATGTTCCAGGAAACCAGAATTCGCCATGCTTCATTCCCACAAGGATGAATCGGCGACGGCGTTGCGGGACGCCGACCAAACTGGCCTGCACGACACCCGGGAAGACGCGATATCCCAGGGTTTGCGCTTGTTCCAGCACTTCGGCCATGATCTTGCCGTCTTGCATGGTGGTGAATCCGTGCACATTTTCCATGATGAAGGCCTTGGGGGATGCCAGTTCCACGGCATCCAGATATGCCTTGACCAACTGGTTTCGCGGGTCGTCCAGCATTCGTTTGCCGGAAGTCGAAAAGCCTTGGCAAGGCGGGCCGCCTGTCAGGATGTCAATATGGCCAATCTGCTCAAGTAATTTCGCCACATTTTCGCGACTCACTCCCGCTTCCATAACAGGTGCTTCATGATTGGCTTGGAAGGCTTCGCATGCTGCGGGCCAAATATCCATGGCCCCGGCGCAGGAAAACCGTGTTGCTCCATGCGAAGACATGGATAAGCCTTCGGTCATTCCGCCGCAGCCGCAGAAGAGGTCTAGTGTGCGCAGGGAAGTCATAGCAATCCAAAGGAACGGAGGGTTTTCGGAGCGTCGGACAGGAGCCAATGAAAGTCTTCCGGCGGGATGGAGAAGACAGATTGACCTTCCATTTGTTGGCGGGATTCCCAATTGCTGTCTTTGGGGTCTACTTTGTCGAGCCGTAAAATGGCGAGTTGACCATTGAAGAAGTCTGCATGAAATAGAATCGTTGGGGTGCCTGATTTTCGGTGTTTTTCAGCTTCGCGTACTTTGTGCTCCTTGACATCGTGGATGCCTTGGAATCCCCCTTGGACTTCTACGCGAATGATTTTCTTGCGTACAGTGACTTGTAGGTCGGCAGCAGGAGTCTGATTGAATGTTTCTACGGAATCCAGTTTATCGTCACCAATTCCGGCGATGTCCTTGCCATCACACTCGAAAGAGGACTCGATGGTTGGCATTAATAGTTCGACCGTCATCAATCCGCGAAGCCAATTAAAAAATACCTGTTCGCGCCGGCGGCCGTAATTGCTAAGTTTTTTGAGGATTTCGTAGTCATTTTTAGAGACAGCCTTTGTTGCGGCATCAAGTTTTTCGAGTACTGCATCGCGATCTGGCTTGCGCTGCATTGGCGTATGCAGCGTTTTTGCCATCATGGAGACGCGAGAAGTCAAGGCATTGAGATAGGCGACATCAACCTCGGGTTTGACATCCTTGGCAGCCAAGAAATCCTTGACATGCGCTTGGCTCGTGGATTCGAGAGAGAGCGATGCTCTCCATTTTTTGAAATCGGTATTCGTAAAGGACATATTGCTTTCCGGGGTGGATTCATGCTTTCTTGAGGACGATGGCCGCGTTTTGGCCGCAGAAGCCGGCACTCACGCACAGGGCGTGGGTGGGGGCTTTGGCCAAAGTGGTGGCGGTCAAACCGGGCAAGGGGTCGCTGCGGTTTTGGATGGGGGGCAGGTTGCCGGTTTGCAGGATTTTGACGGCCACACCCACATCCACGGCGCCGGCGCCGGCCAGGGTGTTGCCGATGGCCGCCTTGGGGGAATACACCGGCACTTGCGCCAAGCGCTCGCCAAACACGGCGCGCAAGGCGGCGGCTTCGGCGCGGTCGCTCTCGCCGTGGCCCAAGCCGGTGGGCAGGATGACATCGATGTCGGCGGCGGAAAGGTTGGCATCGCGCAAGGCGGCTTCAATCGCCAAGCGCACGCCGCGGCCGTCTTCGGTGGGCACGGTGTTGCGGTTGGCGCGGTTGAGGCTTTGGCTGGCGCCAAAGCCCAGCACTTCGGCCATCGCTTGGCCACCGCGCGCAGTCAGGGTGTCTGCCGCCTCCAGCACCAAAATGCCGCCGCCATCGCCAAGGGCGGTGCCGCAGGCCGCGGTGTCAAAGGGGCGCACCGCTTGGGTGGCATCGCCGGCTTGGATCGCATCATCGGTGATCATGCGGTTGGTGAACACTTCGCGCAGCAAGCTCATCGGGTTGAGGCGGGAAGTGGCCCCGCCGCAGAAACCGCAGTCCGAATCGCCGCGCTGGATCACCCGCAGCGACTCGCCGATCGACAGGCCGCTGGAGGCTTCGGAACAGGTGATGGTGTTGCTGGCGCCCTGCAGGTCATGGACGATGGTCACATGGCAGGCCAGCATGTTGGGCAGGTATTTGAGCATCCACAAGGGGGTGAGGTTCTGCATGCCCTCTTTGCCCCAGTGGTGGATGTCAAAGCTGCCGCTGGCGGCCGAGGCTTTGAGGGCGTAGGTGAGCTCATCCAACTCGGCGGCGATCAGGCTGGCGCCGATATGGCATGAGGAGCGCTCCGCCGCATAGGTGCGCGTGGCGCCTTCCTCCGGATGGGTGCCCGGCGTGGCCACGCCGGCTTGGCGCGCGGCCAGGTCGGCGGCAATCACCGCCAACTCGGTGTCGCGGGCCATCACCTTGGTGGCTTTGCGGTAGGACTTGGGGACGAAATCCTTGATTTGCGCCGTAGGCAAGGCCGCCGCAATGCGGCAGGGAAAACCCGAGGCATCAAAGGCTGTCACCGGGCCGATGGTGGATCGGCCGGCCAGCAAGCCCTGCCAAAGTTCATCCAAGCCGGTGCCAAGGCCGGTCACCAAACCCACACCGGAAATGAAAACGCGTCTTTTGTTCATAGGACGGAGATTCTAGGGGAATTTTGGATGAAGTCGGCCGGGTTTTGCGCCGTGGTGCGCCGGGGGGCGGGCTTGGTGCAAAAAATGCAATGAAATCGCCGGTCCGGCGTTATCCTGCCATCTGGCCTGTGGTTGCCCCTGAATGAAACGGCCGATTTGTCCCCTTTGTTTTCGAGGTCCCCATGCGCTTTCATGCTTCCTGTTCGTTGCTTGCCATGCTGTGTCTGATGCCCGTGGTGCCGGCCCGTGCGGAAACACCCCCTGCCAAGCCGGCCGAGCCCGCCATCAGCGATGAAAAGGCCGAACTGACATGGAAAGC
>CAZVNU010000047.1:0-11415 GCA_964628335.1 uncultured Phycisphaeraceae bacterium | reverse complement strand
GCGTGAGCGACCGGCCGCGAATCTGCCAGACGAGAGGTTGAAGCATCGTCATCTGAGAATCGCAACGAGGTACGCGGCAAAGGCCGCGCACCTCGTTGCGGAAACTTGTTAGTGGCTCTTCGCGGTAGCGCCTTCCATGCCCGGAGCGAAGCCGCGGCGCATGGTGTTTTCCGTGATCGTCCGCGGCACCATAAACTGCAACAAGTAATCCGGGCCGCCGGCCTTGGAGCCGATGCCGGAGAGTTTGAATCCGCCAAACGGCTGGCGATACACATACGCGCCGGTGCATTTGCGATTGATGTACAGGTTGCCGACGCGGAATTCGTGGCGTGCCTTTTCCAGGTTTGTCGGGGTGCGGGTGAAGGCCGCGCCGGTCAGCTTGTAGGGGTGGTCGTTGGCGATGTCGAGGGCCTGGTCGAAGTCCTTGACCTTGAGCACGGCCAAGACCGGGCCGAAGATTTCGTCGCGCATCAGGGCGCAATCGGGCGACGACACTTCGAACACATGGGGGCCGATCAGCGGCTTGCCCAGGACTTGCGCTTCGGCCGGCTGGTGGGCCAGGAGCAGCTTGTTCTCCTTCTTGCCCAGCTCGATGTAGTGGCGGATTTTGGCGCCGGCCTCGTCGTCGATCACCGGGCCGATGTCGGTGCCGGGGTGGCGCGGGTCGCCGACCTTGAGGGCCTGCACCGCCTCGCAGAAGCGGTGGACGAACTCGTCGTAGATGGCTTCGTGCACGAGCAGGCGCGAGGCGGCCGAGCACTTCTGGCCGGCGAAGCCGAAGGCGCTGTGGCGAATTTGCGGGATGGCTTCGTCAAGGTCGGCCGTGGCGTCGACGATGATGGCGTTCTTGCCGCCCATTTCGCACACCACGCGCTTGACATTGGGCTGGCCTTCCACGGTCTTTCCGGCGGCCTCGATGATGTTGAGGCCCACGCCCTTGCTGCCGGTGAAGGCGATCAGGCTGGTTTTGGGGTGGCGCACCAAAGCGGCGCCGACGGTCTCGCCCTGGCCGGCCAGGAAGTGCAGCACATCCTTGGGCACGCCGGCCTGCCACAGGATTTCGCACAGCAGTTTGGCGATGCCCGGGGTCTGCTCAGCCGGCTTGAGGATGGCGGTGTTGCCGGTGACCAGTGCGGCGGTGGCCATGCCGCAGGCGATGGCGAGGGGGAAGTTCCACGGGCTGATGATGACCGCCACGCCCTTGGGCTGGTGGATGGTCTGGTTGAGCTCGCCCATGAAGGCGCCCAGGCGCTTGAAGTCGAACAGGGCCGGCGCGGTGCGGGCGTAGTAGTCGCAGAAGTCGATGGCTTCGCAGACATCGGCGTCGGCTTCCTTCCACGGCTTGCCGGATTCCACCACCACCACGGCCGAGAGTTCATCGCGGCGGCCGCGCATCAGGTCGGCGGCCTTGCACAGGATGTTGGCGCGGTCCTTGGCGTCGCGGGCGCGCCAGCCACGGAAGGCCTTGAAGGCGGCGTCCATCGCGGCGTTGGCCTGTTCCACGGTGGCGTCATTGGCGACCTGCGGCACCTTGACGGCCGCGATGGCGGCGGCGAAGGGCTCGCGCTGGGCTTGCTTGGAAAAGTCGCGGAAGGGTTCGGTGACGAAGGCCTTGCCGTCGCCCACGCCGGCCACGGCGGGGGAGAGGGCGTTGTCCTTGTTGGGGTTCGGCTCGACGCGCTTGGGGTCGTGCGGCGAAGCCAGCAGTTTCTCGGCCGGGGTGTCCTTGGTCAGGCCCTGCATCAGCCAGGATTCGTTGGAGGTGTTCTCGAGCAGGCGGCGCACCAGGTAGGCCATGCCCGGGACCAGTTCGCCCACCGGCACATATTCGCGCAGGCGGAAGCCTTCGGCCTTGACCGCTTCCTTCACGCCGTGGCCCATGCCGTAGAGCGCCTGCATTTCCAGCGATTCCTTGGGCAGGCCGGCCTTGTCGAGCATGGTCATGCAGGAGGCGATGGTGCGCAGGTTGTGGCTGCCCAGCGCCAGCTTCACGCCGCCCTCGCCCTTCGTGCGCGGCATGGCGTTGATGAACAATTGCGCCATGCGCTCGTAGCAGGCGTCGGAGGAGCGCTTGTCGGTCCACACCGGAATCGGCCAGCCCTTCTCGCCGGAGTTGATGACTTCGTAGTCCCAGTAGGCGCCCTTGACCAGGCGCACCGTGACCTGGCGGCCGGTGGACTTGGCCCAGTCGATGACTTCCTTGGCGTCGGCGTCGCCGCTGCGCAGATAGGCCTGCATGGCCAGGCCCGCGGGGAAGTCCACCTTCTCGCAGCAGTGGCGGAAGATGGCCAGGTTGAGTTCTTTGGTGCTTTCCTGCTCGACGTCGAAGTTGACCAGCACATTGCGCTTGCCGGCTTCCTCCAGCAGGGGCTTGAGCTGCATGAAGCAGCGGTCGATGGAGCCGGCGCGGTCGGTGGGGTCGAACTTGTCGGCCAGCGACGAGAGCTTGATCGAGACGTTGGCGCGCGGCACGGCGCCCAAGTGGTCGCGCTCGAGGATGCCGCCGTCCTTCCAGCCCTTGACTGCTTCGGACAGGTTGACGATGAGGTCCATGTAGCGCTCGCGGTAGACCTCCGCCTCGCGCACCGACACGCAGGCTTCGCCAAGCAGGTCGGCGGTGAAGCAGACGCCGCCGTCCCAACGTTTCTTCAGGTGCGGCAGGGCTTCCGCCGCGTCCACCCCGGCGATGTAGCGGCTGGCCATGGCTTCGATGTTGCCTTGCAGCTGCTTGTTGACCAGCCCCTTGGCCATCGCGCCCATCTTGAGCATGGCGGCGGCGCCGGCCGGCATGTTGACGCCGGGCTGCGACAGGTATTCGGTGAGCACGGCGTAGACCAGGTCGGGGTCGTGCTGGAGCTTGGGGTAGACGTCGATGAAGCGGAACAGGTTCACCTTGAAGCCGTCGTCCTGCATGGCCCAATCGGCCAATTGGTCCTTGAGCCCCTTGGGGTCGGGGTTGGCGCGGGCCATGTCCAGCATGCGCTTGCCGACGGCCAGGATTTGCGCCTCGTCGCCGGTGAAGTTCGCGGCCACGGCGGCGGCGACGGTGGAGGCGGGGCGGGTGGTGCGGAAGAGGGATTTGAACATGGGGCGGGGGTAAGCGGCAGTACTGAATGATGGAAAGATGTTCAGTATAATGAACCATGGAAAATGATTCCAGTATTGTGAACAAAATCCTTTTTAATGAAGACATCGCCCATGGCTGCCAAAAACGCCTGCCCCATTGAAGTTGCCGCCGAGGCCGCCGCCAGCAAATTGGGTCCCCGGGTGGCTTTGGCCCGCAAGCAGGCGGGTTTGACCCTCGACGGCCTGGCCCGCGCCAGTGGCGTTTCCAAAGCCACTTTGTCGCAAATCGAGCGCAATTGCGCCAACCCGTCGCTGTCAGTGCTGTACCGGGTGGCGATGGCGCTGTCGGTGCCGGTGGCCCAGCTGCTTGGCGAAGAGGGGGCGGAAGCCACCTTGGAAATCGTCGAGGCCGGCGACCCGCACCGCAAACTGTTCACCAACCAGCCGTGCAACGGCCGCCAGTTGAATCCGTCCTGGTTGGACAAGGAATGGGAGTTTTACGAATTGGATTTCCCCAAGGGCGGAAAACTGGAAAGCCAGCCGCACCACCCCAACACCCGCGAAATGCTGACGGTGGTGGAGGGCAAGGTGCGGGTCACCTCCGGCGGCAAAAGCGCGGATTTGAAGCCGGGCGACACCGCGTTCTATTCCGCCGATGTGGCGCACACCATCGAGAACATCGGCAAGGATCACGCCAGCGTGTATTTGTCGGTGCGGTATCGGGATGCGAGGTAGGGGGGGCTGAACGAGCCCCGAGCGCGAGGACCGGCTCCGCAATCTGGCCGTCAATAACTTCGCGCTCAAATCCGTCCGCATGTCTGTTGATGTTGCGCATCCAACAAATCGGCTTTGGCCGGCCCTCCCTTACAGTTTGAACCAGCCGCGCTTGCCGGCGGCGCCTTCGACCTGTTCGCGCACATAGCGCTCGGTGATGTTCAGTCGGGCCTGGCCTTTGGCCACCATGGCGTCGGCCTCGAAATTCACCACCTCGAACACTTTTTCCACGATGGTCATCAGGCGGCGGGCGCCGATGTTTTCGCCTTCGTTGTTGGCTTTCCAGGCCAGGTCGGCCATGGTTTCGATGGCGTCGCGGTCGTAGGAGACGGCCAAGCCCTCGGCTTGCAGCAGGGCTTGCTGCTGCGCGGGCAGGGCGTTTTCCTTGTCGGCCAGGATGTGCACGAAATCTTTGCGGGTCAGCGGCTCCAACTCCACCCGGATGGGGAAGCGGCCCTGGAGTTCGGGCATCAGGTCCGAGACTTTGGCCACATGGAAGGCGCCGGCGGCGATGAACAGGATGTGGTCGGTTTTGACCGCGCCGTGGCGGGTGTTGATCACCGAGCCTTCGACGATGGGCAACAGGTCGCGCTGCACACCCTGGCGCGAGACGCCGGCATCCGAGCCCTTGTTCTTTTCGCCCATGGCGATCTTGTCGACTTCGTCGATGAAAATGATGCCATCCTCTTCGGCGCGGCGCACGGCTTCGCCGATGATGGCGTCCTGGTCGAGCAGGGATTCGATGGCGGTTTCTTCCAGGTGGCGCAGGGCCGCCGCCACCGCCATTTTGCGCTGGCGCTGCTTGCTGGGCATCATTTTCTCCAGCATGTCGGACATGCCGGGGCCGAACTGGTCCAGCCCCATGCCGGACATCATGCCGCCGACATCGCTTTTTTCGGTGGTGGTCAATTCGATCAGGCGTCCATCGAGTTCGCCGGCGCGCAGTTGCACCTCGATATTGTCGCGGGTCATTTGCCAGGCGGCGTGCTGCTCGGGGTCGTCCACATGGGCGAAGGCGTGGTTGTGCGGTGAGGGGAACAGGATTTCGAGCACCTGCTCAACGGCTTCGGCCTTGGCTTTTTCACGCACCAAGGCGCCGTGTTCGCGGCGCACCAGTTGGATGGATTGGTCGAGCAAATCGCGCACCATGGTGTCCACATCGCGGCCGTGGTAGCCGACTTCGGTGAATTTGGTGGCTTCGACTTTGACGAAAGGGGCGTTGGTCAGCTGCGCCAGGCGGCGGGCGATTTCGGTCTTGCCGCAGCCGGTGGGGCCCATCATGATGATGTTGTGGGGGTGGACTTCGCGCGCGACGGCGGCGGGCAACTGGCGCCGGCGCCAGCGGCTGCGCATGGCCACGGCCACGGCGCGCTTGGCGGCTTCCTGCCCCACGATGTGGCGGTCGAGTTGCTGGACGATTTGGGTCGGGGTGAGGTCTTGGGACATGATGTTTCTCGGGAAAGTGCGGCCCGCCATCTTAGCGGTTGCGGATAAAAAAAACCGGCCAAGGCCGGTTTTTTCATGCGCGGAAGCGAATCAATTCTTGAAAGTCTGCTGCAACACCTTCATCTGCACAAAGGGGGTCATGCCCTGCCCCACGATGCCCAACGAGGGGCCGATGGCGTTGAGCGCCTCGTTCCAATCGCCCAGGCGTGAACTGGGGAAATAGACCACGTCGCCGGCCTGCAGTTGGAAGGGCATGGCCTCGCCGTCGATGATTTTTTGGTAGTCCACCACGATGAATTCGCCGCGGGTGGCCGAGTGCGAGCGGATGATGCGGATGCTGTGCCAGTCACTGCCAAAGGAGCGCAGGCCGCCGGCCTCCACCACGGCCTGGACCAGGTTGAGCGAGCCGTCCTTGTGCAGGGACAGCGGGCCGACCCGGCCGATGTTGCCCAGCAGGTAGACCTGTTGTTTGCTGTTGTCGGGGATGTAGATGAAATCGCCGGGGTGGACCCAGATGTTTTGCGAGAGGTCGCCTTCCTCAAGCAGGCTGTACAAATCCAGCGGCAGCATCTTGTATTTGCCGTCCTGCGCTTTGCGCTGCACATAGGCGCCGCGGATGTTGGCGGATGGATTGGGGTTGCCGGCCATCGAAATCAACTGCAGCATGTCGGTCTGGCGCTCCAGGTTCATCGGGCCGGGTTTGCCGAACTGGCCTGAGAGATAGACGGTCTGGCTCTTGTAGGCTTGGATTTCAATGATGACTTCCGGCTCTTTGATGCCGATCTTGACATATTCCCTCTGCAAGGCATCGCTGAGCTCGGTGATGGTCAGGCCGGTGGCTTTGAAGTTGCCGATGCCCTGCACCTGGATGTTGCCGTCGTCATGCACCACGGTTCTGCCGGTGCGGGCGGAGGTGCCCAAACTGGAGTATTGGTTGCCGCCGCCGCTCTCGCCGCCGGTGGCCAGGCCGGCGTTTTCATGCGGGGCGACCGCGATCATCAGTTCGTCGCGCGGGCCGATCCGGTATTCGGCCGGAGGGGCGGCGGATTTTTCGCGGGTCAGGGTGGGCACCTGCACCAGTTCAGACTCCACCACCGCCTTGTTGGCGGTGCTGGTTTGGGTTTCATCTTTTGGGGCGTTGGCCAGTTCCAGCGTGCGTCGATCCACCTCTTGCTTGTTGGCCGGCGAAGACACGGGGTCGCGGTTGAATTGGCCGGAGGCCGGCCGGTGACAGGCCGTCAGGGGCAGGCACGCGAGCAGCAGACAGAGCGGAATGGCACGGTAGGGGGTGGGCATGGTGGGGGATGGTAGCATGATGGCTCCGGTTGATGAGCCGGACATCCATGACGCATCTTTGGCGCGTTATGGGCTTGTTTCAGGCAGCGGCTATACTTTCGCCCGCTTATGAAAAACAACTATTACGCAAGTGCCACTCCCGATTCTTCCGCCTATGGCGCGGGCCATGTTCCGCCGGTTGGGGGAGGTTACGGCAGCAACTATTATCCCGCCGACGGCGCGATGCCTGTCGCCCCGCAGCAAGTCAACCCGGTGGGCGGCGGCTCCGATTTTGACATCATGCGGTTGGTCAAGCGGCTGTATCGCCACTGGATCATTTTGTTGGTGTTGTGGGCGGCGTTCACCTCGATCAACCTGCTCGGTGAATCGCAAAAAAGCCTGACTTACCACAGCGTGGGGATGCTCAGCTTGGGCGAGGATCAGGGGCGCGGCTCCTCGGCGGCCATGGGGTTGATGGGCGGCGGCCCCGTCAATTTGTACACCCAGCAGTTGATCCTGCGCAGCAAGGATCTGGCCAGCGAGGTGATCCGCACCAACGGGCTCAACGCGGTGCTCAGCGCGCCGGAACCCTCGGTGCAGAAGAAAATCGCCTACCGGCCGAAATTCTGGCAGTGGGAATGGGCCAAGTGGAACGGTCAAGCCAAGGTTGAAAGTTATGACTCTGGATTGCGGGTCAGCAACAGCAACACCAACCCCAATGTGTACCAATGGGTGTCTTATCGCATCGTGTTCACTGACAGCCAGACCTTCAGCGTCAAGGACGGCACGGGCATGGAGCGCGCCACCGGACGGTTGAATGAATTGGTGCGCACGCCGGCAGCCTCCTTCGTTTTGGAAGCCGCCGCGGATTGCGTGATGAACAAAGATGATGCGGTCAACATCAACATCGGGCCGGACACCGCCTATGTGGGCAAATTTTTGGGTTCCTTGGGCGTGCAGCCGCTGGGCAACATGCAGCAGGTTTCCAACCTGATCCAGATCAGTTATGCCAGCGACTCGCCGGCGCTGGCCAAGCAGGTGGTCGAATCCACCATGCTGTTGTACCTGGCGAAATCCCGCGATGCGGCCCGCCAGAATGCCAGCGCCATTTACCAGCATGTGACCAAACTGATGGATGAGGTGGGCGGAAAGCTGCAGAAGGAAACCAAGGCGCTGGAAGAGGAGCAGAAGCGCATCAAAGCCTTCACCCTGGACCCCATCGTGGCCAAGCAGGTGGGGAGCGTGGTCAAGACCGAAGCCAAATTGTTTGAACTCAACCGCCTGCTGCCGCGCCTGCAGGCGGCCGGCGACAAAATCAAAGCGGCGGATGCGCTGGCCGGCGACGACCGCGCGCTGATTGAACTGGCCGAGATGAGCAGTCCCGCCGTGCGCGCGGCCATCGAGGAGTACCGCCAGACCCAGCGGCGGTTGCTCCAGTACGGCCGTACTTTCACCGCCGAACATGCGCTGCTGACCGGGGCCAAGGCCGAAGTGATCAAGTCCTGGGAGGGATTGTCCGCCATCGTGCAGGCGCAGGCCGTTGAATTGGCGGCCGAGCTCAAGCGCACCGAGGATGAATTGAAGAAAAACCAGGCGGCCTTCGACTCGCTGCCCGAGAGCCAGCGCCTGATGGCGGGTTTGGTCCGCAATGTGCAGGTGCTGCAGGCCAATTACGACTCGCTGCTGGTCGAGAAAACCCGCGCGGACATCATCAACAAGACGACCAATTCCAATTACTCCATCCAGGATCATGCCAGCCAGCCCTTCGGTCCCAGTGCGCCGACCATCGGCCAGGCGTTCTCGTCGTCATTGGGTCTGTCGTTCATGTTGGCGGCCTTGCTGGTGATGTTGCCGGGCCTGCGCATCCGCTGGTTTGAAACGGCTGAGGAGGCCATGAAGGCGGTTCGCCAGCCGGTGTTTGGCGTGCTGCCCTTCACCGGCCAGCGTTCGCGCCGTGGCGAGCGCAAGATTCTGGTGGAAGATCCCAACAGCCGTTGGGCCGAATCCATGCGCTTGCTGCGCACCAATCTGCTGCAGGCCATGGCGGGCAAACCCGCGCAGGTGGTGATGATTTCAGGTGCCCAGCCCGGCGACGGCAAGAGCACGGTGGCGGCCAATCTGGCCGTCAGTCTGGCGCAATCCGCCCGCATCAAATCGGTGTTGCTGATTGACGCCGACATGCACCGGCCCAGTCTGCACGGCGTGTTCGGCGTGCCACAAAGCCCGGGCTTGTCTGATTACCTCAACGGCACCGCCAGCATCGAGGATGTGATTCACCAAGTGGCGGTTCCCGGGGTCGAAGGCCGCACACTGGCCTTTATCCCGGCCGGCCCCATCCCCCCGGTGCCCAGCGATTTGGTGGAAACCGAGGCGATGCAGGCATTGATGGCCTATGCCCGCGAGCAACACACTTTCACCGTGCTGGACACACCGCCCTATCCGCTGGTGTCGGTGGCCGGCTCGCTGTCCGAGCATGTGGATCGGGTGCTGACCGTCTGCCGCATCGGCCGCACCGCGCGCGGATTGTATTTGCGCCATGTCATGCATTTGGCCCGCCACGGCGCCAACATCGGGCAGATATTCAATTCGCCCAATGCCGGACGCAGGGGTAGTGCCCAGGACGGCTATGGTTACGGTTATGGCTACGGCGAGGGTTACGGCAAGACCTATGGCAAAGGCTACGGTGCCCAGGAAAAGAAACAGCAAGCTGAAGCCGATAAATAATCAATCGGGTATTGGTTGCCGGTGATGCGCTTTGGCGTGGAAGGAGCATGGTTTATGTGGTTCAACCGGTGGTTCAAGCAGGCGGCGCCCCCCTTGGCTTTGGCTTGGGACCTGCATGCCCATTGGCTGCCGGGGGTGGATGACGGCGCGCCGGATGAGGCCGAAGGTCTGGCCATGCTCAAGGCGTTGGCGGCGCTGGGCTACCAGGGTGCGGTGGCCACCCCGCATGTGTATCCCGGTTTGTTCGACAATCAGGAAGCTGATTTGACCGGGCGTTTTGCGGCATTCGCCAAGGTCGCGGCCGCCGAGTTGCCGGGCTTTTCACTGCAGCTGGGGGCCGAGTACATGTTCGGCGAAGTTTTTTTTGAACGCCTGCTGTGCAATGACCCCGCCTTGCTGTGCTTTGGGCCCAAGCATGATTTGATGCTGGTGGAACTCCCTACCCGCGGCGAGCCAGTGGCCCTTGGCGAGGCGCTGGACCATTGCCGCCGCAGCGGCAAGCGCATGGTGCTGGCCCATGTGGAGCGCTATGCTTATGCCGCCGGTCCGGCCGGTTTTGACCGGTTGCTGGCGTGGAAGGGGTTGGGCGCCTTGCTGCAACTCAATGCTTCTTCCTGCGCGGGGGCTTATGGCGCGGCCATCGGCAAGTCGGCCCGGCGCATTTGGCAGGAGGGGGTGGTGGATTTCATCGGCTCCGACATGCATCAGGCGGCCTTCGGGGCCCGCACGCACGGGCAAGGCTTGGTTTGGTTGGGAGCCCATCCCCAGCAGGAATTCCGCTTCAATCGGGAAGTGGCGGTTTGACTCCGTCAGGCGGGGCGTGCGCTACACTTTCCGTCTTGTGAAAACCATCCAAATCAACGGCAAATCCCACGACACCCAAGCCGCCACGGTGGTGGCGTTGTTGGCCCAACTGCAATTGGCCGGCAAGCCGGTGGCGGTCGAACGCAATGGCGAGGTGCTCCCCAGGCGCTTGCATGGCGAAACGCCGGTGGTCGCCGGCGATGTGTTTGAACTGGTGACCTTGGTCGGCGGCGGCTAAGGCGGTTTGGGGTATTTCAGACATTTTCCAGCCTTTTTACGAGAAACAACATGCCCGCTCAAACCCATCATTTGGATTCCCCTTTTCAGCTGGCCGGCCGCGCGTGGGCTTCGCGCCTGATCGTGGGCACCGGCAAGTACCAAGATTATGAAACCATGAACGCCGCCCTGGACGCTTGTGGCGCGGAAATCGTCACAGTGGCCGTGCGTCGGGAGCGCTTGGTCGATGCGGCCGGCCGCAGCCTGCTTGACCATTTGGATACCAAGCGCTACACCATTTTGCCCAACACGGCGGGCTGTTTTGACGCCCCCGACGCCATCCGCGTGGCGCGTTTGGGTCGCGAATTGCTCGACCAATTGGACAATCCAGGCAAGGATTGGGTGAAACTGGAGGTGCTGGGCGACAAAAAAACCTTGCTGCCCGACCCGGTGGGAACCTTGGAGGCCTGCCGCACGCTGGCCAAAGACGGTTTCAAGGTTCTCTGTTACAGCAGCGACGACCCGATCATGGCGGTGCGCTTGAAGGATGCCGGTGCCGCCTCGGTGATGCCGGCCGGTTCGCCCATCGGCTCGGGCCAGGGCGTGCTCAATCCCAATGCCATCCGCATCATCCTGGAATTGCTCAAAGCAGGTGATCCGACCTATCCGGTGATTGTGGACGCTGGGGTGGGCTGCGCCAGCGACACCGCGTTGGCCATGGAACTGGGCGCCGATGCCGTGCTGATGAACAGCGCCATTGCCCATGCCACCCATGCGGTGCAGATGGCCCATGCGATGAAGCACGCCACTTTGGCTGGGCGCCTGTCCTTTTTGGCTGGCCGCATTCCGCGCAAACTGTATGCCTCGGCCAGCAGCCCGTGGGAGGGCGTGGTGGGCCACATCCCCGGGGAGTGACCCTTGCGGGGCAAGGGGGTGCCTCCGGATGCGCGTCAAGTTTTCAACAAATTTTCAGATTGGCGGAAGGTGCGGTTGACAAGGGATTTTCCCCCGATACAATTCCCGCCCCTCACAAGGCCAGCAACGGCTGAAAGGGGACCAGGTCTTTGACAAGTGAACAGTTGGAGAGTGCGAGAATGTGCCTCTACCGAT
>CAZVNU010000046.1:8002-11560 GCA_964628335.1 uncultured Phycisphaeraceae bacterium | reverse complement strand
CCTGCACCATCGTCCCTGACTTCGTCGGCCACACCTTCCTGGTCCACAACGGCAAGAGCTTCCTCAATGTGTTCGTCACCGAAGACATGGTGGGCCACAAGCTCGGCGAATTCAGCCTCACCCGCACTTTCCGGACGCACACCACGGGCACCAAGGCCCAGCGCACCGCAGGCGCCGTCTAAATCATCTCTTTCGCTTGTCCACACGCCTGAATCCCAGGCAGGAATACGACCATGGAATACACCAACATCCATCGCACGGCCCGCATCAGTCCCAGCAAGGTTCGCCAGCTGACGACCATGATCCGCGGCAAGTCCATCGACGACGCTCTCGTCGCCTTGGAAACCTCCAAGCGCCGCGGCGCCATTCTGATCAAGAATTCGCTGCGCGCCGCCATCGCCAACGCCGACCGCGCCGAAGCCAACCTGCGCAAGCTGGTGGTCTCCGACGCCCGCGTCGACTCCGGCCCGACCATGAAGCGCCATCAGCCCAAGGATCGCGGCCGCGCCCACGACATCCTCAAGCGCACCAGCCACATCACCATCTCGGTTGCCGAGAAGGCCGCCAAGAAGTCCAAGTAATCCATCTTTTCATTTAATCTCGTCACCAATCCCGTCATTTAGAGACCACCATGGGACAAAAAGTTCATCCATTCGGCTTCCGCGTCGGCATCACTGAAGCTCACAAGAGCCGCTGGTACGCCCCCAAGGGTTTGTACGGCGAACTCCTGATCGAAGATTTCCGCATCCGCGAGTATCTCGAGCAGCAGCTCAACCGCAAGCCGCCCTTTGCCGCCGTCTCCGATATCCACATCGAGCGCACCCGCGAAGAGCTCAAGGTCATCGTCAAGACCGCCCGTCCGGGTTTGGTCATCGGCCCCAAGGGCGCCGAAATTGACCGCCTGACCGGCGAGTTGCAGCGCCTGACCGGCCGCAATGTCAACATCTCCTGCCTGGAAGTGAGCAACCCCGACATCGAGTCGCAACTGGTTGCCATCTCCATCGCCGAGCAGATTGAAAAGCGCGCCTCTTTCCGCCGCGTCATGAAGATGAAGGCCGAAGCGGCCATGTCCGCTGGCGCCAAGGGCGTGAAGATCCAGCTCTCCGGCCGTTTGGGTGGCGCTGACATCCACAAGACCGAAGATGTGCGCATCGGCGCCGTCCCCTTGCAGACCCTGCAGGCCGAAATTGATTATGGCTTCACCGAAGCCAACACCACCTACGGCAAAATCGGCATCAAGGTGTGGGTGTTCAAGGGCATGTACCACGAAGTGCGCGATGAGGAAGTCACCTCGCGCGCCGCAGGTGCCCGCCCCCGCGCCCGCGGCCGCCGCTAAGCCGGCCTGGTCGATCCGCCACTCCACTCTTTGTTTTCTGTTCTGTTCGTCCCCATCCCATCAACTAACGCGGCCACTTTTCCAAGGCCGCCGGAGCACAAGTCATGTCCCTGATGCCCAAACGTGTGAAGTACCGCAAGCAGCAGCGCGGTAAAATGAAAGGCAACGCCACCCGTGGCAACTATGTCGCTTACGGCGACTTCGGTGTCCAGGTGCTCGAAGGCGGCTGGTTGTCCGCCCGCCAGATCGAGGCCGGCCGCGTGGCCTGCCGCCAATATGTCGGCAAAGCCGGCAAATTCTTCTGCCGCGTGTTCCCCGACAAGCCCATCTCCAAGAAGCCGCTGGAAACCCGCATGGGTACCGGCAAGGCCGAACCCGAATTCTGGGCCGCCGTCATCAAGCCAGGTCAGATCCTGTACGAAGTGTCCGGCGTCTCGCCGGAACTCGCCAAGGCGGCCTTTGCCCGCGTGGCCTACAAGATGCCGTTCCGCTGCCGTTTCGTTGAACGCCGCCCAGCCTGATGGGTTGAAAGAAATAAAAGATTTTGGCGCCTTGGCTCCACATCTATTTCTTGTTTCAAGTATCATTTCCGCCCCACATTCAATTTCCCCCTTGCGAACTTCAGGCCGCCGCCGCGTCGGTTGACGGACCTGAAGCTGAAGGAACCCGATGAGCAATATCGCCGTCAATCAAGCCCCCGCCCTTATCTCCACCAAAATCGGTGTGGTGGTCAGCGATGCCCGTAACAAGACCCGCACGGTCGCCGTTGAAGGTTATTTCGTCCACCCCAAGTATGGCAAGCGCATCGCCCGTGAAGTCCGCTTCCATATCCATGACGAACTCAACGCCAGCCAGAACGGCGACCGCGTCGAGATCGTCCCTTGCCGCCCGATGAGCAAGACCAAGCGTTTCCGTTTGGTGCGCGTTGTCCAGAAGGCCGCTGTGCAAGCCGCCGCTTTGGTAGCCTGAATATCCTCATCCGAAGCGGGTTTTCCGCCTTCGGATGATTCTTTATTGAAAACCCCAGCGCCCCCGACCTGAGTGGGGCCCCACCCGAGAATGATCCCATGATCCAGAATGAATCCACGATTGATGTCACCGACAACAGCGGCGCCAAAGAGGCGATGGTGATCAAGGTGCTTGGCCAACACTCCATGGCCGGCAACTTCACCCGCGGCACCGCCGGCGTTGGCGATCGCGTCATCGTCGCCATCAAGAAGACCTCGCCGGGCAGCGATGTCAAAAAGGCCAGCGTCCAGACCGGCGTGGTGGTGCGCACCCGCAACCCCATCCGCCGCGAAGACGGTTCCTATGTGCGCTTCGACCGCACCGCCATCGTGCTGATCGATGCCGAAGGCAACCCCAAGGGCACCCGCATTTTCGGCGCCGTGGCCCGCGAGCTGCGCGAAAAGAACTACGCCAAAATCGTCTCCCTGGCCCAGGAAGTGGTCTAAAAGCCACGGCGTCATGCCGCCTGTTCCCGCTTGTTTAGGTTTCCCGCTTTATCCCTCCTTATTTAGTACTCAATCATGGCTCGACACATCCGCAAAGACGACCAGGTGATCGTGACCGCTGGCGCCCACAAGGGCGAGCAGGGCAAGATTCTCGCCGTTCTCACCAAGAAGGACGCAGTGCTCGTCGAAGGCGTGAACATTCACGTCAAGAACATCAAGAAAACCCCGACCAAGCCCGAGGGTGGCCAGATCCGCAAGGAATTCCCCATCCACTGGTCCAATGTGTCGCCCGCCGTCACGGTGGACGGCAAAGTGGTCGCCACCCGCGTCCGCTTTGAAACCAAAGCCGACGGCTCCAAGGTTCGCGTGGCTGTCAAGACCGGTCAGCCGATCGGTGCGCCCATTCGCGCCGCTGCCAAGTCCAAATAAGCCAAGTCATCCAAAGTCGTCCAAGCACCCGTTGCTTCGGAGAATGCCAGGCATGTTCCTGGCTCTCCGTTCCCGAAACCCACATCCGGTTTCATTCTTTTTCAGACCGCTTCGCCCCTAAAGGAACACCATGCAGCCCCGCATGAAGGAAAAATTCGTCGGTGAAATCGCCCCCAAGGTGATGACCCAGTTCAGCCTCAAGAACAAGATGCAGGTCCCAAGCCTGCAGAAGATCGTGCTTTCCGTCGGTCTTGGCAAGCAGCTCGAAGGCACCAAGATCAACCCCAAGGCCCGCGAGCAGGTCATCAAGGACCTGACCGTCATTTCCGGCCAGAAGCC
>CAZVNU010000046.1:0-7992 GCA_964628335.1 uncultured Phycisphaeraceae bacterium | reverse complement strand
TGCGCAAGGCCACCAAGTCGGTCGCGAACTTCAAAGTGCGCGCCGGCTACGAAGTGGGCTGCTGCGTGACCCTGCGCGGTCGCCGCATGTGGGAGTTCTATGACCGCATGGTGTCCCTGGCCATCCCGCGCATCGAGGACTTCCGCGGCGTGTCCGACACCTCTTTTGACGGCCGGGGCAACTACTCCTTCGGCATCCAAGAGCAGGGCATTTTCCCCGAAGTGGACATGACTGACGCCTTCTTCACCCATGGCATGAACATCACCATGGTGTTCAAGAATTCCACCAACGAAATGACCAAATACGCCCTCACCGAGATGGGCTTCCCCTTCCGCAAGAAGGATGACCGCCGCTAAGCGATTTTTCGGTAGCCCCTGACCCCCAACCCAAACCATGGCAACCACCTCCACCACCGAACGTAACAAGCGCGTCATCGCGACCGTCGCCAAATACGCCGCCAAGCGCGCAGAACTCAAGGCCAAGAAGGATTACATCGGCCTCCAGATGCTGCCCCGCGACGCCAGCCCGACCCGCGTGCGCAGCCTGTGCGCCCTGACCGGCCGCAGCCAAGGCGTGTACCAGAAATTCAAGCTCTGCCGCAACAAGTTGCGCGAACTCGCCCTCGAAGGCAAGATTCCCGGCATGCGCAAAGCTTCCTGGTAATCCCGCCCCGCGCAGCCTGTCGCATCAGGTTGTTTCCCCCTCCAGATTTCAGACCTTGTAAACCCCCGGCAACCTTTCGCCGGCAGGTACAACGGCGCCAAGCGCCGCTTAGGAACCCGACACCATGGCCATCAACGATCCCATCGCCGACATGCTCACCCGCATCCGCAACGCGGTCCGCAACGAAGCATCTTCCGTCAACTGCCTCAATTCCAACGTGTGCCGCGGCATTGCCGACACCCTGAAGGAAGAAGGCTACATCTTGGGTTATGAACTCGTTCAAGACGGCCGCCAGGGCGTTTTGAAGGTCAAGCTCAAGTACGGTCCCAATGGCGAAAAACTCATCAATGTCATCAAGCGCGAATCCACCTCGGGTCGCCGCGTGTACAAGGGTGTGAACGACCTGCCCCGTCCGATGGACGGCATGGGCATTTCGATCGTCACCACCCCCAAGGGCGTGCTGTCCGACCGCAAGTGCCGCGAACTCAACGTCGGCGGCGAGTTGCTCTGCACCGTTTCCTGATTTCAGTTAGCATTCCTCCCCTTTGTTTTTCTCCATTTAAGGCGGCTTTTGCCGCCTGACCAAGGACCCACCATGAGTCGTCTCGGCAAAAAAAGCATTTCCATCCCCAGCGGTGTCACCCTCAAGCAAGCCGATGGCGTGCTGACCGTGTCCGGCGCCAAGGGCAATCTCACGCTGAATGTGCGCCCCGAAGTGACCGTCACGATCGAAGGCGGCTTGGTCACCGTGACCAGCAACGGCGAAACCCGTTTCGCCAGCGCCATGCACGGCACCACCCGCGCCCTGATTTCCAACATGATCAAGGGTGCTTCCGAAGGCTACCTGAAGGAATTGGATGTGGTCGGTGTGGGTTGGACCGCGCAGCTCAAGGGCAAAGAAATCCACCTCAATGTGGGCTACGCCGATGTGCGCAAAGTCGCCATCCCGGCCGGCATCACCTGCGAAGTTAAGGATTCCCGCATCAAGGTCTCCGGCTCCGACAAGCAGTTGGTCGGCCAGGTCGCCGCCGTCATCCGCAGTCATCGCAAGCCAGAGCCGTACAACGGCAAGGGCATCTGCTATGTCGGCGAGAAGATCATCCGCAAGGAAGGCAAGGCCTTCGGCTCCTAAGCCGCGCCTTGGTTGGTTTTCGGTCCATTTCACTTGTCTTTTTCAATTTTGGAGTTTTCTTTCATGTGTCCTGGCCTGTTGCCCGGGCACGCAGATGAAGACCACTCCCTGGCCCTTTTTTAGGCTAAAACATGAGCACTAAACTCAACGAAGTCCGTCGTCAGCGCCGCAAGGCCGGCATCCGCAAGAAAATCTTCGGATCCGCCGCCAAGCCGCGCCTCTCCATCTTCCGCAGCAGCAAGCATATCTACGGCCAGTTGGTCGACGATATCAAGGGCATCACCTTGGTTTCCGCCAACACCCTGTCGCTGTCCCTTGAAAAGGGCGGTAATGTGGACGCAGCCAAGCAGGTCGGCGCCGAATTGGCCAAGAAGGCCAAGGCTGCCGGCATCAACGCGGTGGCATTTGACCGCAACGGTTTCAAATACCACGGCCGTGTCAAGGCTTTCGCCGACGGCGCCCGCGAAGCCGGCCTTCAGTTCTAAACCCATTTCGGATCCAATCCATTCCCTGGCTTAAGGTGAAATTCCCGGGCCCCCTGATTTTGAGACACTCCCATGGCAGAAAAAAAGAAGACAGATATGCTCGATGATTCCGGCATGGAATCCACCACCGTCACCGTGAACCGCACTTGCGCCACCGTCAAGGGCGGCCGTCGCATGAGCTTCGCGGCCCTGGTCGTCGTCGGCGACCGCCGCGGCAATGTGGGCATCGGTTACGGCAAGAGCCGCGCCGTGCCGACTGCCATTGAAAAAGCCCAGAAATACGCCAAGAAGGCGATGTTCAAGGTCAAGCTCCAAGACGGCACCCTGCCGCACGCCGTGCAGGCCGCCTTTGGCGCCTCCTCGGTGCGTTTGATCCCCGCGGCTCCCGGTACCGGCGTTATCGCAGGTGGCACGGTGCGCGCGGTGCTTGAAATGGCCGGTATCCAAGACTGCCTGACCAAGGCTTATGGTTCGAGCAACCAGGCCAACCTGTGCAAAGCGGTGGTCGCCGGCCTGCAGTCGCTGCAAACCCGCGAAAGCGTGGAGGCCCTGCGCGGCGTGAAGATCGGCGCCAGCCGCATCGAGCGCGTGCTCAATGCCAACAAAAAGGCCCAACCCGCCGCCACCGTGACCGCCGCCCCCAAGGGCAAGGTTGACAGCGCCGAATCCGCAGCCTGATGCCGTTTGGCATGGCGCGTATGTAACAAGTTTGATTTGAACGGTTCCCCTTCCCCCTTTTGACTAATTGACCGGCCCAAGCCGGTGAAACGAGAACATCGCCATGATGATCCATGAAATCACTCCCCACGCCAGCAAGAACAAAGACCGCAAGCGTCTTGGTCGCGGCCCGGGCTCCGGCACCGGCAAAACCTCCGGCCGCGGCTTCAAGGGCGCCGGTTCGCGCTCCGGTTGGAGCGGCTCCATCCGCGCTTCGCGCGAAGGTGGCCAGACCCCGTTCTTCAAGCGCTTCCCCAAGCGCGGCTTCACCAACGCCCAGTTCAAGGTGGAGTACGCCGTGGTCAACCTCCACGAGTTGGAATCCGCCTTTGACGCCGGCGCCGAAGTCACCATTGACGCGCTGGTGAAGATCGGCCTTCTGGCCGACGCCAAGTTGCCCCTCAAGGTGCTGGGCCAAGGCAACCTCAAGAAGAGCCTCAAGGTCACCGCCCACAAGTTCTCCAAGGCTGCCGAAGCAGGCATCACCAAGGCAGGCGGCTCGGTGACGACTCTCTGAGTCTGGTCCGACATTTTTCGAGCCCGCGAAACATTCGCGGGCTTTTTTTATATACAGTAACCCTCCTATGCAAGCACTCCTCAATCTCTGGCGCGTCCCCGAACTGCGCAACCGCATCCTGTTCACTTTGGCCATGCTGGTGGTTTACCGCATCGGCTACCACATCCCGCTGCCTACGGTCGATCCCGACGCGCTCAAGTCCGTCATGAAGGGCACTGATGGCGTGTTCGGCGGCATCATTTCCTACATCTCGACCTTCACCGGCGGCTCGCTTCAGCAGTCCACCATTTTCGGACTGGGCGTGGCGCCTTACATTTCAGCTTCGATCATTTTGCAGCTTTTGGCCACGGTTTCACCGCAGTTGAAAGCCTTGCGCAAAGAGGGTCCGTCCGGCCAGCAGAAGATCATGGAGTACACCCGTTACCTGACCATCGCCCTGTGCCTGGTGCAGGGGATGATGTGGCTGACCGCCATGCGCGTCATGCAATTGCCCGGCGGCGAATCCTTGGTGTACCCCGAGTTCGCCAATTCCTGGATTTACTGGGTGGGTTGCATGACGGCGCTGACCGGCGGATCGATGTTCTTGATGTGGCTTGGCGAGCAGATCGACAAACACGGCATGGGCAACGGCGTGTCGCTCATCATCACCGCCGGCATCGTGGCCTCGCTGCCGGCGGCGGTCAACAACATCGTGACCGGGTTCCAGACCAGCAACAACACCGGTGACGAGGCGATGAAAACCGCCTTCATCATCGCCCTGTTCATTCTGGTGGTGGCCGGGTCCATCATCATCACCCAAGCCCAGCGCCGCGTGCCCATCCAGCAGGCCAAGCACACCAAGGGCGCGCAGGTGGTCGGCGGCCAGAAGATGTACCTGCCGCTGAAAGTCAACCACGGCGGCGTGATGCCGGTGATTTTCGCCAGCACCCTGATGATGTTCCCGGCCATGGCGCTGGGTGCGTTGGCCAAAACCCTTGGCAAGCCTGAGGAGTACCACGGTTTCGGCCTGGCTTACCACAAGACGATCACTTTTTTGACGCATGAATTGGACGGCAACAAAATCAATGCAGGCTTCCTTTACCTGCTTGTTTTCATCGCCCTGATTTACTTCTTCTCCTACTTCTGGACTTCGGTGCAGTTCAATCCGGAGGAAACCTCGACCCAGTTGCGCGACGGGGGGTCGTTCATCCCCGGCCTGCGCCCTGGCCCGCGCACGGCGGAATACCTGGAGGCGGTGATGGAGCGCCTGACTTATGTGGGGGCTGCCTTCCTGTGCGTGATCTCGGTGTTGCCCAACTTGGCTTCGCACGGCATGAAGATCAATGACCCCCAGGTGATGCAGTTCCTGGGCGGCATCAGCTTGCTCATCTGCGTCAGCGTGGCGCTGGATTTCATGCAGCGCATCGAGGCGCAATTGATGATGCGCAATTACCAGGGCTTCCTGGCGCAGGGCGAATCCGGCGCCCCCAAAATCAAAGCGGTGCGCGGCACCACCACCGACATCGACTAGGGCAAAAAACACCCGGGCGACCGGGTGTTTTCATGCCGGCCGTTCCCAAGAACGGCGAAAAAGGACCGGCGCGTGGCATTCATGCGACGCGGCAAGCGGTAAAATCCCCGGGTCAATCCCATTCTTCATCTCTGGCTCAAGGAAAATACCATGCTGCTCCCCCTGGCTCTTACTGGTTTGGTCATCGGACTGATTGCATTGGGCGCCGTTGTGGGCCTGGCGCTGTTGGTCCTGCTGTACGGCGTGGCGGTGTACAACGGCCTGATTCAGGGCCGCGAGCGCACGCGCAACGGCTTTTCGCAGATTGATGTGCAGCTGGCCCGCCGCTACGACCTGATCCCCAACCTGGTTGAAACCTGCAAAGGTTACATGGCCCATGAAAAGGGCACCCTCGAGGCCGTGATGGCCGCCCGCGCCAGCGCCACTCAGGCGCGGGTCACGGTCAATGCAGATCCCACCAACGCAGCCGGCATGGCGCAACTTGGCCAAGCTGAAGGCGCGCTGACCGGTGCCCTGGGCCGCCTGATGGCGGTGTCGGAGAACTACCCCGACCTCAAAGCCAACGGCAACATGGCGCAACTGATGGAGGAATTGACTTCCACCGAAAACAAAATCTCCTTTGCCCGCCAGGCCTACAACGACCAGGCCACGGGGTACAACACCTACAAAAAAACCTTCCCGCCCGTCATCTTCGCCGGCATGTTCAACTTCCAGGACGCCGCCTATTTTGAGGTGGATGACCCCGCCAAGAAGCAGGCGGTCAAGGTGCAGTTCTAAATTTTTTGCAACATTCAACCCCGGCATCAGGCTGGGGTTTTTCAAGCGGAGTCAGACATGGCCACGGATTTTTTCAAACGGCAGGACGAGGCGCGGCGCAACACCGGTCGGCTGGTGTTCTTTTTGGCGGCCGGGTTGCTGGCCATCAGCGGCGTCACCTATGCGCTGATCATGTTGATCTGGACCCAGGTGGGGCAGGGGGGGCGGCATCTTGAAGCGGCCGAGCCGGCGCCGTCGTTTTGGAATCCTGGCCTGTTCGCTTTGGTGGCCGGCGCCACCACGCTGGTGGTGCTGGGCGCTTCATGGGTGCGCACCATGCAATTGCGCTCCGGCGGCGGCGCCGGGGTGGCCGAAAGCATGGGCGGGCGGGAGCTGTCCCGTGATTGCACCGACCCGGACGAGCGCAAATTGATGAATGTGGTCGAGGAGATGGCCATCGCCTCCTCCACGCCGATGCCGCGCGTGTTCGTGATGGATGACGAGGAGGGCATCAACGCCTTTGCCGCCGGTTGGTCGTCGGACAACGCCGTGATCGGCGTCACCCGCGGCGCCATCACCGGGTTGTCGCGCGACGAATTGCAAGGGGTGATCGGCCATGAGTTCAGCCATATCTTGAACGGCGACATGCGCATGAATGTCCGCCTGATGGGGCTGGTGTTCGGTCTGTTGGCGCTGACCATCGTCGGCCGCCTGCTGCTGCATGCCGGTTCCGGTGCCCGCTCAAGTTCCAGTAAAAAAGGCGATGGCGCCGCCGCCCTGGCCCTGATCGGGGTGGTGATTTTGATCATGGGTTATGTCGGCGCTTTTTTCGGCCAGTTGATGCAGGCCGCGATTTCGCGCCAACGCGAGTTTCTGGCCGATGCTTCCGCCGTGCAATTCACCCGCAATGGCGCGGGACTGGCCGGCGCGCTCAAGCAGATCGGCGCCTCTGGTTGCCAGGTGCACAGCAGCCATGCAAAAGAGGCGAGCCACATGTTTTTCGGTTCTTCCGCCCCGCACTTGACTTCGCTGCTGGCCACCCATCCGCCGCTTGAGGAGCGCATCCGCCGCCTGGATCCGGCATGGGATGGTTCATTGCCGGCTCCGCGGGTTTTCCAGGGCAAACGCGTGGGCTACCGGGCCGACGGCGTGCCGGTGTGCCGCCCCGGGGTGTCGCCGCTGGCCGGGGTCGCCAATGACTCGGGGCGGGCGGAGGCCATTGTCTGCGCCCTGCTGCTTGACCGCCAGGATGCCGGTGTGCGCGCGGCGCAAATCGGCGGGGATCCGCACCTCGCCCGGGCTGCGCAGCAGGTGTTTGAGTTGGCCGAAGACGGCCGTTTGGCGGCGCTTGAAGAATGTTTGACCGCTTTGCGGGCCTTGCCTCCGGGCGAGCGCCAGCGCACCCTGGCCAAGGTGGAGGCGGTGTTGGAGCAGGCGCCGCGCGCCGGCCTGTATGAGTGGGCCGTCCACCGCATTTTGCGGATGGCGCTGATCGAGGCGGTGCCGCGGGCATCGGCGCAAGGGGCGGTTGATGCGGGGCAGGGGGCGGCTTTGGCGCTTTCCATCCTGGCCCATGCCGGCAGCCGCAATGCGTGGGCCATCAAGCGGGCTTTCGCGGCCGGCGCCACCCAGATGGGCATTGCCAAAGAGTCGTTGGTGCCGGCGGATGCCTGCCGTTTCCCCGATTTGGACGCGGCCCTTGACCGCCTGCGCCAGGCGGGGGAGCCGGTGCGCCAACGCATGATGGAGGCGGCGGTTGCCGTGGCCAACGGCGATGGGCGGCTGGTCCCGCTGGAGCTGCTTTTGATGCGGGCCTACGGGCTTTCATTGGCGGTTTAAGGCAAATCCCCAAGCCCGGTTGCAAGCAAGCTTGCAGGTGGCTATACTTTCCGACCCTATTCTTCCTCACCGTTTACCGAATCGCGAAAATCATGTCGCCCACGATTAATCAGCTCGTTCGTCAGCCCCGCGAAATGCAAGTCGCCAAGTCCAAGACCAAGGATTTGGTGCAGTGCCCCCAGCGCCGCGGCGTTTGTTTGCAAGTCAAAACCGTCACCCCCAAGAAGCCGAACTCGGCTTTGCGCAAGGTGGCCCGCGTACGCCTGTCCAACGGCCGCGAAATCACCGCCTACATCGGTGGCGAAGGCCACAACCTGCAGGAGCACTCGATCGTCCTGGTGCGCGGTGGCCGCGCACCAGGACGATCGAGTGC
>CAZVNU010000045.1:10176-11685 GCA_964628335.1 uncultured Phycisphaeraceae bacterium | reverse complement strand
TCCAGAAGTTCAAAAACAGCCGAATTTATGGGAAATTTGACCGGACACTACTGGGATGAAGTCTTCAAGTCTTCCGAATTTAATGCGGATGAGATTATGGAGACTATTATGGAGACTGGAGAGCGGGCCTTTCAGTGGATGAATGAACATCCGTGATAAGGGGAAGAGGCGTTTGAGAGGGACATAGTTTCCGCCCTTCCGCGACCGCGTTGCGGTCGCCCTCATTTGCGCGTCACCCCCGGGGTCTCCGCCTGCGCTTCGCTCCGGCGGCGTCCCCCCGACCCCGCATCCGCGTCGCCGTTGGCGACCAATCCATCGCTCCTACCCTTCCCACAGCCAGCTCACCGGCAAGGCGTGCAACTTCTCCCCGAACGCCATTTGCCGCGTTCCGGTGTGGAAGACCACGCCGCAGGCGAAGGCTTCGCCGCCTTTTTCCGCGAGCTTGCGCAGGGTCTTGAAGTCGTCCGGGTGCGGGGTGCCGGCGGCCTTGACTTCCACGGCGGCGAAGCGCCCCCCGGGGGCTTCCAGGATCAGGTCCACCTCGTCGCCATCCGTGGTGCGGTAATGAAAGGGGGTTGCGGGGCGGGGCATCCAAGAGAGGTGGCGCACCAGTTCGGTCAGCACGAAGGTTTCGGCCAGGCGCCCCGCCGCCATGCGGGCGGGTTCGCCGGCTTGCAGTTGCGCCGGCTCCGTGAGGTTGAGCAGGTGGGCCATCAGGCCGGTGTCGGCCACCAGCCACTTCGGGGTCTTGGTGACGCGGTTGGAGAGGTTGGTGCTCCAGGCCGGCAGGCGCAAGGTGAGCATCAGCGTCTCGAACAGGCCCATGTAGCGGGTGAGCGTGGGCTGGGTCATGCGCAAATCGAGTGCCAGGGACGACAGGTTGAGCACGGTGGCCGACCGCGCCGCGGCCAGCGTCAGGAGGCGCGGCAGGTCGGTCAGGCGTTCGACATCCATGAGGTCGCGCACATCGCGCTCCAGCGCGGCGGTGAGGTAGGCGGCGAACCAGCGGTCGCGGCGGACTGGATCGGGACGGGCGCAAGCTTCGGGGAAGCCGCCGGTCAGGATGCGTTCCCACAGGCGCTCCGAAGGCAGGTCGCGGTGGGAGGGTCCGGCGTCGTTCGCCAGCAGGTGCTCCACGGGATTTCGCCCGGTGGCCTTGTGGGCCAGTTCCATCTGGGTGAAGGGCCAGAGCGTGTGCAAAGCCATGCGGCCTGCCAGGGAATCGGCCATCAGGCCGCGGGTCAGCAGGGCGGCCGAGCCGGTCAAGATGAAGCGGCCCGGCCGGCGGTCGCGGTCCACGGCGGCCTTGATTTCCAGGACGAGGTCGGGGTTGCGCTGGATTTCATCGATCGCCGCCGGCTCTTGGCCGGCAAACGAGGCGACGAATCCGGCGGGATCCCGTTGGGATTGCGCCAAGATCGCCGTGGTATCGAGGGTGACGGAGGTTTGGGCCAACGATGCGACCAATGTGCTTTTCGAGCTCGCCGGCACCTCCGCGACGAAGCGTGG
>CAZVNU010000045.1:0-10166 GCA_964628335.1 uncultured Phycisphaeraceae bacterium | reverse complement strand
GCGACCAATGTGCTTTTGCCGGCCTGGCGCGGACCTTGGATGCCGATGACGGGGGTGTCGCGGAAGTCGGCGGGAATCAGGGCGGCAAGATGGCGGGTGTGCATGATGGAAATAATAACATATGGTGTTGTAAAATTTAACATTGAGTATTAAAACACCCAAGTTATTAATTATAAATTAGTTCTGCCTGTTATTTCACTCCACCACCTCCAACTTCGCATACTCCGCAATCAGCGTCTTCCTGCCATAGGTCAGGAAGTCCACCACCACCTTGGTATGCCCGCTCATCGGCATGACGCTGGCGACTTTGCCGGTGCCGAAATCCTTGTGCCGAACCCGGGTGCCCAAGAAGTCGCGGAGGTTTTTGATGAACCGTCTTTTCAGGCCTTCCCCCCGCGCCCTTGTTCCCCGATCCGTTTCAACCCCGCCATGAACCGGTCGAAATCCGTTTCCTTTTGGTCGTGGGCCAATTGCTGCGCCGCATCAAAGCGCTCGAAATGGTCCAGCGCCAGCTTGTCGGCCACGGCCTTTTGCACTTTGCCGGCGTGGGTCAGCACGGCGCGGCCGTTGAAGGCAAGGAATGCGTTCAGTTTGTCCGCCCATTGGCGCATGGTCATCGGTTGCTGCCGCTTGGCTTGGTCTTCGGCGTAGTCCAAGTACATGGTGACGATGCGATTCAATCCGTCCAATTCTTCCCGCGAAAGGTAGTTTTTGGCCACCGTCACATCGCTTTTCCGGATGAAGCCGCCGGGCGCCTGTTTCCACGAGGTGAGTCCCATGTGCGGCTTGTCCGCATCCACGCGCGCATGGATGAGCTCGGCGGCGGTTTGGCCGGTGATGGCCCATTCCAATTTGTTCTGCACCGTGGCGAAGAAGGTTTGGGTGGTTTCGGCCTTGGCGTCGTAGTCGCCGGCGGTCGCGTAGATGTCGGTGATCTTCTGGTAGAACCGTTTCTCGCTGGCGCGGATGCGGCGGATGCGTTCGAGCAGTTCGTCGAAGTAATCCTTGCCGAAGGTTTTCTTGGCGTCGGCCAGCCGGTCGTCGTCCATCACGAAGCCCTTGACCAGGAATTCCGACAAGGTGCCCGCGGCCCAGCGCCTGAACTGGGTGCCGCGCGGGCTGCGCACGCGGAACCCGACGGCGAGGACCATTTCGAGGCGGTAGTGGGTGAGTTGGCGCTCAACTTGGCGGGAGCCCTCGGATTGAACTATTAAGTAATCCTTAATAGTTGCCTCGGGGGAGAGTTCGTATTCGCCCAAGATGTTGCGGATATGCGTGTTGATGTTGGCCACGCTGGTCTCGAACAATTCCGCGATGGCTTTCTGGTTCATCCAGCAGGTTTCCCCGTCCACCAGCACGCGGACTTGCGCCTTGCCGTCTTCGGTGGGGTAGATCAGGAACTTGACGGGTTCGGGGGTGGGGGAGGGCATCCGGATATTTTAGGTAAAAGTTCGTGTTTGTGTTGTTGGGCGGCTTGTGCCTTCCTTCACGCCACCACCTCCAACTTCGCATACTCCGCGATCAGCGTCTTCCTGCCATAGGTGAGGAAGTCCACCACCACCTTGGTATGCCCGCTCATCGGCATGACGCTGGTGACCTTGCCGGTGCCGAAGTCCTTGTGCTTCACCCGCATGCCGGGGCGCAACTTGCCGTCGGAGTCGTCGTAAAACGGTTCGTGGTGCAATTCGCCGTCGTCCACCGGTTCATCCTGCCAGCCTTGGGACCCGACTTGCTGCAGGCTGGACTTGGGCAATTCGCGCAAGAATCGGCTGGGGATGGTGGCGCCGAATTGGCCGAACAGCGAGCGGTTTTCGGCGCGGGTGATGAGCAGGAACTTGCGGGCGCGGGTGATGCCGACAAACAGCAGGCGGCGCTCTTCTTCCAGGGCGTCTTCGTTTTTTCCGGAACTTTCGGTGGCGCGTTTGTGCGGCAGGAGGCCGTCTTCCAGACCGACGATGGCCACGGCGTCGTACTCCAGGCCCTTGGCGGCGTGCAAAGTCATCAGCGTCACCACCCCGCCGGAATCGGGGGCGGAGGCGATGGCATCGGAGTCGGCCACCAGGCTGACTTTTTCCAGGAATCCCATCAGTTTTTGCGCCAGACTCGGCGGGCCGGAGGGTGGCGGAGGATCGCCTTCCAGGGTGGGCAGGCCGAAGGGGTCGTCAAACGGATCGCCGCCCAGCGGATTGCTGTCGATGATCAAGGAATCTTCATACAGTTTGGCCGAGTTCACCAGTTCGGACAAGTTGGCCAGCCGTTCTTCGTCGGGCATTTCGGTTTGGGCGCCGTAATAATCCTCCAGCCCGCTGTCGCGCAGGATTTCTTCGACGAATTCCGCCAGCGATTTGTCGGGCTTGGACAAAAAGTTGGGCGCTTCGTCGCTGGCAATGCCGGTGAGTTCCTCCACGCCCGCCATCTTGCGCCACTCGTGGAGCAATTGGCCGAAGGTTTCGACCGCTTTGGCGGCGCGGGTTTTCAGGGTGGTGTAGAAGCGGCTCTCCTGGATGATTTGGCCCAAGGGCAAATGCGGCGCCAGCGCCTTCAATTCCGCCACCGTCTTGTCGCTGATGCCACGCGCGGGGGTGTTGATCACCCGCTCCAGCACGATGTTGTCGGCCGGGTTGGCCACCGCGCGCAGATAGGCGATGGCATGCTTGACTTCTTCGCGGTCGTAGAAGGCGGTGCCGCGCGCGACTTTGTAGGGCACGCCGCCGTTGCGCAGGGCGTCTTCCAGTGCGCGCGAGAGCGAGCTGGTGCGGTAGAAGCAGGCGCATTGGCCCCAGGGGACGGCGCGCTCATCGTGCAATTCCTTGAAGCGGTCCACGATCAATTGCGCCTCGTATTGCTCGTCGCGGCAGGCGGCCAGGATCGGCTTTTCGCCGTCGCCGGCGGTGGTGAACAATTCCTTGTGCTTGCGGCCCTGGTTGTGCTTGATCAGGTCGTCGGCGCACTTCAAAATATGGCCGTGCGAGCGGTAATTTTGCTCCAGGCGGTAGATGGCGGCGCCGGGGAACACCCGCTCGAAGTCGAGGATGTTGCGCAAATCGGCGCCGCGCCAGCCGTAGATGGATTGGTCCGGATCGCCGGTGGCCATCAGGTTCTTGTGGCTGGCCAGCAATTCGGCGATGCGGAATTGCGCCTGGTTGGTGTCCTGGTATTCGTCAATCAGCACATGGCGGTAGCGGGCCGACAAGGCCTCGCGCACATCGGGGTGCTCGCGCAGCAGTTTGACGGTGAGCATCAGCAGGTCGTCGAAATCGGCGGCTTTGCTGGCCGACAATTGCGCCTGGTATTTTTCGTAGACCGCCGCGATCTTTTTCTCGTAGAAGCCGAAGGCGTCCTGGGTGTAATCCTGCGGCGAAAGCAGGCTGTTTTTGGCGTTGCTGATGGCCGCCAGCATGGTGGCGGGGGGGAAATTCTTGACATCGCATTGCAGCGACAAAATGGCGCTTTTGACGGCTTTTTTCTGGTCGTCCATGTCCCAGATGGAAAAGCCCGGCGGCAGGCCGACCCGCTCGCCGTATTGGCGCAGCACCCTTGCGCAAAAAGCGTGGAAAGTGGCCAGGGTGGCGGCGCGGGCCTGACGCTCGGAGAGCAGCCTGCCCATTCGATTGCGCATTTCTTCGGCCGCTTTGTTGGTGAAGGTGATGGCCAAAATCTCCCACGGCGCCACCCCGGCGCGCAGCACCAAATGGGCGATGCGGTTGGTGATGACGCGGGTTTTGCCCGAGCCCGGGCCGGCCAGCACCAAGGCCGGTCCGTCAATGTGGATGACGGCGGCGCGTTGAGGTTCGGTCAGGCCGTCAAGCAGGAGGTCGGTGGAGAAGTCGGGGGGCATGGGGGAGAGATTGTATTTGCTGGCTCCCCCAAAGAACCGCGACCGTAAGGGAGCGGGTGTGGAATAGGCCCCACGCCCGCTCCCTTACGGTCGCGGTTCTTTCTTCGTTCGCACGATATGCGGCAATTGCGGGCTACAATCTCCCCCATGTCCGCCGCCCCGCTTGCGCCCGCCGCATCTCCCGCCTTGATCGCCCAAATGGAAGCCCATGTGGGCGCTTCCATGGCATTGTTTGAGCGGGAATTGGTCTCTGACCTGGCCTGCGTCAACGAACTGGCCCGCCATGTGGCGCATTACCGGGGCAAGATGCTGCGGCCGCGCCTGGTGGTGCTGACGGCGCTGGCGCTTGATGACAATCCAGGGGGCAAGGCGCCGGCGGTGGAAACCTTGGCCGCCGTGGTGGAAATGGTGCACATGGCGACCTTGGTGCATGACGACATTTTGGACGAGGCCGCGGTGCGCCGCGGCGGGGCGACCCTCAATGCCCTGCGCGGCAACGAGGCGGCGGTGATGCTGGGCGATTGGCTGATCAGCCATGCCTACCGCCTGTGCGCCTCGCTTGAAGACCAGGCCTTGAGTCGGGCGGTGGCGGCGGCGACCAACACCCTGTGCGCGGGCGAACTGCTGCAAATCTCCCACCGCAACGATTGGGCGCTGTCGGAAGCCACCTATTTTGACATCATCGGCCGCAAGACCGGCGCACTGACGGCGCTGAGCTGCCAATTGCCGGCCTTGCTCGGCTTGGGGGATGTGCGCCAGGCGGAGCAATTGCGCCATTTCGGCTGGGAGTTGGGCGTGGCCTTTCAGATGGCCGACGACCTGATTGATTTGACTTCCAGCGAAACCGAAGCCGGCAAGAGCGTGGCCCGCGACCTGGCCAAGGGCAAACTGACTTTGCCGCTGATTCACGCGCTGGCGCAAGCCGGCGCCGGCGGGCGCGCGACCCTGTGCGCGGCGTTGGATGTGTTGGCGGGTTTGGCCGCCGGCGACGCCGACGGCGCGCGTGCCGCCGTGATGCGGGCGGTGGCGGCTTGCGACGGCGTGGGTCATGCCAAGGCCCGCGCGCAGGCGCGCTTGGACGGGGCATGTGCCGCCCTCGCCAAGGCCATCCCCGATTCCCCGGCCCGCCGATTGTTGCTGGACAAAGCCGGCGCCGTGCTTGGGCGCAAACGCTGATCGGCGCTGAAAGATCTTTCTTTTTTCGAGGTTTCCCTTATGTCTTCCCCCGATTTGGCCGCTTTGGTCCCCGACTTCGCCACCCGCGCCCTGACCGCCCTTGGCGAGGGGGCCTGCGTGGTGTCTTCCGACGGACAGTTGGTGTGGGGCGGGGCCAAATTCCGCAGCAGCCCGGAGCCTTTGCAGGACCAGATTCGCCGGGCCTGCCAGCAGCTGCTGCGCCTGCATGCGGCCGATGCGGCCTATGCCTTGGCTTCGGCGGAATCCTCGCGCCCGATGCTGTTGCAAGCCAACGACCGTTTCTTGGAAGTGCGCTGCGTGCCGTTTGCTTCCGGTTTGCAGGGCGAGCGCAAAGACTGGGCGGTGGCGGTCATCATTGACGCCACCCGCCAAAACCGCCTGCAAACCAAACTGGATGCGGTCAATGCCGCCGGCCGCGAACTGGCCAAGTTGGATGGCGACGCCGTGCGCAATCTGGCGCCCACCGAGCGCTTGAAGATCTTGCAGGGCAAGATCGTGCGCTACACCCGCGAGTTGATGCATTTCAACCATTTCACCGTGCGCTTGCTGGACAAAAAGAGCAACAAGCTGGAGGTGGCCATCGCCGAAGGCTTGCCCGAAGAGGCGCTGGACATCGATATTTATCCCGAGGCGGTGGGCAACGGCATTTCGGGCTATGTGGCGGCCACCGGCCGCTCGTACATCTGCCGCGACACCGAGAAAGACAGCCGCTACATCACCGGCCTGTCGCATTCGCGCAGCAGCCTGACCGTGCCTTTGATGCACAACGACGAGGTGGCGGGCATCTTCAACATCGAAAGCGAAAAGATCGGCGCCTTCGACGAGGACGACCGCCAAATCGCCGAGATTTTCGGCCGTTATGTGGCGCTGGCGATGAACATCCTCAACCTGCTGGTGGTCGAGCGGGCCGTCACCAGCAACCGCGTGATGGACAGCCTGATCCGCGAGTTGGAGGAACCCTTGCGGGGGGCCAAGGAGGATGTGGACACCCTGCATGGGCTGCAAAAAAACGCCGACCTGGCGATGGCCGAACCGCTGGCCCGCGTGGCCGAGCATGTGGAGGGCATGATCAACGCGGTGGCCCGCGCCAAAGCCGGCCCCACCGGCGTGACCGGCGCGCAGAATCTGGCCCCCGGTCAGGACCCGTTGCTGGTGGGCAAGCGCATTTTGATCGCCGACGACGATCCGTCCATCCGCAAAACCTTATCGGCGGTGTTTGGCGAAAAAGGCGCGGTGGTGGAGTTGTGCCAGGATGGTTACGAAGCCTGTTCGGCGCTGGACAAAGCCTCGTTCGACATGGTGATTTCCGACATCCGCATGCCCTACCGCAACGGCTACGAAATCTACGCCGCCGCCCAGCGCTGCCGGGCCGGTTTGCCGGTGGTGCTGATGACCGGCTTTGGCTACGACCCCAGCCACTCCATCGTGCGCGCCAGCCAAGAAGGTTTGACCAATGTGCTGTTCAAGCCGTTTTCGATTGATGTGCTGTTGGAAGAGGTGTGCAGGGCGTTGGGGGCGGCGCAGAGAGTCGGCCTTGCCTGTGTGTTGCTCTTGTGTGAAACAATGCCCTTTGATGCCCCTTTGATGTGATCCGAATTGCCGCTTATGCCTACTGAATTCACCCCTGCCAAAAACACCCCCCGCCTGGCCGCCGCCCTTGCCTTGCAGGCGCAGGCCGAGGCTTGGCCCGACACCTTTCCCGCCGAGTTGGACATGACCGGTTTGTCGCCGGCCGATGCGGGCTTGGCCACCATGATTTACCGCACGGCGATGCGGCGGTGGGGGACTTTGGGCTATGTTCTGGACCAAGCCTCGAGCGCGCCGTGCGTCACCCTGTATTCCGGGGTGCGGGCGGCCTTGCTGGTGACGGCGGCGCAGCTGCTGTTCATGGATGGCGTGCCGGCCTATGCGGCGGTGGATGAAGGCGTGAAATTGGCGCGCCAGCTCGGCGATCCACGCGATGCCGGCCGCAGCGCCGCCTTTGCCAATGCCGTGCTGCGGCGGGTGGCGGTGTGGGCGGGCGAGCGGACCCAGGTGGATGAAGTCTGGACGCCGGGCGCCGACCGCATTCCTCTGGGCCTGCCCGAAGACGGTTATTTGCGCCTGACCGAAGCCATCATGCCCCCGCCGGCGCCCTTGCTCCAGCATTTGGTGGCCGCCACCAGCATGCCGCGCCCCTTGGTGCGGGCTTGGCTTGAAAAGTGGGGCGAGGCTGGCGCCACCGCCTTGTGCCTGCAAGGTCTGACCCAGCCGCCGGTGATTGTGGCGGTGGAGCCGGAGTTGGAGCGGTTCTCATCTGAACTGTTTGTCGCCCACGACACCGAAGGCTTTGTGATCTGGCAGGGCGGCATGGCCAAGTTGCCTTCGTTTTTGGCCGAGCATCCGCTGCGCCGGGTGCAAGACCCCACCGCTTCGCGGGCGGTCAAAGCCACCGCCGCCATCAAGCCCAAACGCATCCTGGACTATTGCGCCGGCCGGGGCACCAAGACCAAGCAGCTGACCCAGCTGCACCCCGACGCGCTGGTGTTTGCCACCGACATCGATGCCAAGCGCCGCGCCGGCTTGCGCCAAGCCTGCGCCAAATTGGAGAATGTGCAGATCCTGGAGCCGGAGCAAGTGGCGCTCGAGGCGCAGTGCGCGCCCTTTGATCTGGTGGTCTTGGATGTGCCCTGCTCCAACACCGGCGTGCTGGCGAGAAGGGTGGAGGCGCGCTGGCGTTTCGGCCCGTCGAGCATCGGTGCCATCACCCAATTGCAGAAGAAAATCGTGGCCGAGGCCAAGGCCTGGATCGCCCCCGGCGGCCACATGCTTTACAGCACCTGCAGCATTGAATCCGGTGAAAACGCCAAGCAATCCCGCCGCATCGGCGGGATGGGCGGCGAGATCATCGATGAGCATTTGACCCTGCCGGCCCATACCGGCGCCGCGCATGTGGACGGCGGCTATCACGCACTGGTGCGGATGGGGTGAGCGGTTAAAAGTGGACGCGGCGGCTCGCCGCGTTTGAAGCAGACGAAATGAAAAACAACGCGCGTTCCACATGGAGCGCGCGTTGTTTTCAAATAAGTTCACGGTGAACGCGGCGGGCCGCCGCGACTACTTTGGGGCGGGGGCCATTCAATCCAGCAATTCCTCGTTGCGGTCCGCCTTGGAGGAGCTTGATTCCTTGAGCATGCCCAGCGGCGCATGCTTGATCAGCGCCCCTTCGCGGGGGTAGGCGTTTTTGGTGGGCTCCATTTTGAGCAGCGAGACGATCACCAGATCGTTGCCGTAGGCATCGGGCCAGGCCGGCAAAATTTCCAGGGCGTCGGTGCCCAGCAGTTGCAGGGCGTCGCTGGCGTCGTCGAGTTCTTCGGCGACCTTGGGGCCTTTCATGGCCAGCACGCGGCCGCCCAAACGGGTCAGGGGCACCGAATATTCGAGCACCTGCGAAATGGGGCCGACGGCGCGGCTGACGGCGATGTCGTATTTGGCGCGGTGGTTGGCCTTGTCGCGGCCGAGCAATTCGGCGCGGCCCTGGAGGGATTTGCAGTTCTTGAGTTCCAGCGCGGCGATCACTTCCTTGTGGAAGGCGACTTTTTTCCCGGTGGCATCGAGCAGGGTGACTTTGAGCAAAGGGCAGGCGATGGCAATCGGGATGCCCGGCATGCCGCCGCCGGAACCGATGTCGATCAGGTTGCCGGCCTTTTCGCCGTTGGGCAGCACTTCCATGACTTTGTGGAAAATGGTCAGGCTGTCCAGGATCAGGCGCCGCCAGGCCACATCGCGGTCCTTGATGGCGGTCAGGTTCATCACTTCGTTTTTGGCCAACAGCAGGTCAAGATAGCGGGCCAGCAACTCCACTTGCGCCTCGGAAAGCGTCAGGTTGAGGGCGGCAAGATCGGTGCGGACGAAGTCGGGAATGAGGGGCATGGGGCTACTTTAACAAGTCCGCCGCCACCGCCCCCGGCGCTGCGCTGGCGCAGACGGATGAACTCACCGCCAACCCCAGGGCGCCGGCTTCCCGCACGCCGCCCGCGTTGGCCGGCGTGATGCCGCCAATGGCCAAATGCGGCGGCAACCCCGGAGTGCCAAGGTATTGGCGCAAATAATCGAGGCCGACCACCGGTTTGTCTTTGGTGGCGGTGGGGAACATCGGCCCCACCCCGCAATAGTCGGCGCCATCGGCCTTTGCCTTTTGCGCATCAGCCAAGGTCGAGGTCGAGACGCCCACCAGCAATTGGCGACCGGCGAGTTGGCGCACTTGCGCCACCGACAGGTCCTGCGGGCCGATGTGCACGCCGTCGGCTTCGCAGAGCCAGGCGATGTCCGGGCGGTCATTGATGATGACACTGGCGCCTGTACCCGCCGCGCGCGCGCGCGCGACGACGGCGCGGGCGTGGGCGAGCAGGGGGCCGGATTCCAGCGTTTTTTCGCGCACCTGGATGCAGTCGACGCCGGCGGCCAACGCTTCGTCGAGCACCCGTTCCCACGAATGGCGACACAGGGATTGGGTGAGCAGCACGCACAGCCGCCATTGCCTGGCGCGGCCAGAGCCCAGACGGGTTTGCAGTTGCTGCTCCAAGGTGTAGCCCCGGTAGCGCAACTGCTCCAGGGCGCCGGACACGCTTGCGCCTTGCGGCAAAACCTTGGCGTATTCCTCCATCGCCCGCAGCGCTTCCGACAGGCGCTTGCCGGCGGCCAAGGCCACATCGGCGGCGCCGCCGCGCGCACCTTCGCTGGCGGTGGTGATGCGGGTGCCCACATCGCCCACGGTGTCGCGGTGGAATTCAAGCGCGGCCAGCGGCTTCAAAGCCTGCGCCAGATCATGGCGCAGGTTTTTCAAGCTTTCAGACAGCGGCGCGTCGTCGAGCAAAAAGCGGGCGGCGTCTTCCATCGTCCGCAGGGCTTCGCGGGCGCGGTTGGCATTGGCATCCATCAGGCGCAAAACGGTGGGCATGTCGGCTCGAAAAGAAGGGAAAAGAATGCGGCAATCAGCGGGCGGCGGCGGGCGGGAGGACGGCGCCATGCTGGCCAGGCGGCTCGGCCAGGATGATGGCGCCCAATGTCATGGCCGCCACGCACCAAGCGGCCCAGCAGGCCACCGCCAGCGTCGGCGCATGGCGGGCGGCGGAAAAGGAGCCCAGGCCGG
>CAZVNU010000044.1:9639-11738 GCA_964628335.1 uncultured Phycisphaeraceae bacterium | reverse complement strand
GCCAATGTTTGCGGCGTCATCCTCAACCTCGACGAAACCCTGACCCGGGAATAAACCATGGACACCTTCCACTCCGTCGCCGACTTGGACGCGCCATCCCATCCCTTGGACCTGGGCAAGTTGCAGTTGGCCCGCCGCGAATTCCTCGGCGGCGCGTCGCTGGGTCTGGGCACCGCGGCGCTGGCCTCGTTGCTGGGCTCCCGTGGTTCGCCGGCCCTGGCCGCGTCCGCTTCCGGCGCAAGTCCGGGCAAAGCGGCTGCGGCGGGGCAGCCCGCAGGCTTGCCGATGGGGCCGCATTTCCCCGCCAAGGCCAAGCGCGTCATCTACCTGCACCAGGCCGGTGGCCCGCCGCAGATGGAAATATTCGATTACAAGCCGGGCCTGGCCGCCTTGCGCGGCCAGTTGCTTCCCGACTCCGTGCGCGGCAACCAGAAGGTCACGACCATGACCGCCAACCAGCCGCCGCGGCTCGAGCCGGCGATGGCGCCGTTCCAGCGCCGCGGCCAGAGCGGCTGTTGGGTCTCGCAGATGTTCCCCGGCATGGGCTCCATCGTGGACGAGATCAGCCTGATCCACACGATGAACACCGAACAGATCAACCACGCGCCGGCCATCACCTTCCTGCAGAGCGGGTCGCCCATCCCCGGCCGCCCCTCGCTGGGGGCATGGGCGTCCTACGGCCTGGGCAGCGCCAACGACAACCTGCCGTCCTTCGTCGTGCTGACCTCGATCCCGGCCGGCGCCGACTGCGGCCAGCCGTTGTACGAGCACCTGTGGGGCAGCGGTTTCCTGCCCTCGGTCCACCAGGCCACCAAGTTGCGCCCCGGCGCCAGCCCGGTCCTGTTCCTCAAGAATCCCAACGGCGTGCCGACGGCCGTGCGCCGCGCCATGCTCGATTCGCTGTCGGCCGCCAATGAGGCCCGCGCCGCGCAGGTGGCCGACCCGGAAATCACCGCCCGCGTGGCGCAATACGAATTGGCCTACCGCATGCAGACCAGCGTGCCGGAACTAGCCGATTTGTCCGACGAGCCCGCCGAAGTCTTCGAGATGTACGGCCCGCAATCGCGCAAGCCCGGCACCTACGCCTGGAACTGCATCCTGGCCCGCCGCCTGGCCGAACGCGGCGTGCGCTTCGTCCAGCTCTACCACACCGGCTGGGACTTCCACAACCAGATCCGGCGGCAACTGGCCATCCAGGCCAAGGAGACCGACCAGGCCTCGGCGGCCCTGGTCAAGGATCTGGCCCGCCGCGGCCTGCTCGACGACACGCTGGTGGTGTGGGGCGGCGAATTCGGCCGCAGCGTGACGGTGCAAACCGCTTCCGGCGGCGCCGGCCGCGGGATCAACGAGAACCACTCCGGCCGCGACCACCACGGCCGCTGCTTCACCACATGGCTGGCCGGCGCCGGCGTCAAGCGCGGCCACACCCACGGCAAGACCGACGACTTCAGTTTCAACATCGTCGAGGACGGCGTCCACATCCACGACCTGCAGGCCACCATCCTGGAGCGCCTGGGCTTCGACCATGAGCGCCTGACCTACCGGGCGCAGGGCCGCGATTTCCGCCTGACCGACATCCACGGCCATGTGGTCAAGGGCATCTTGGCTTAGCGGACGACGCCCCATTCTTGATGGCACGGCCCCACCCTCCCCCGCCCTTTCCACGGCCCCATGAACACATCCTCCTGCGCCTCTGCCGCCGCGACATCCCTGCCCACCCTTTCCCGCCGGGAATTCTGCCAGGTTGCGGCCGGCACGCTGGCAGCCTGCGTCTGGGCGCCGCGCCTTTCGGCCGACGAGGACGCCCCGGGCATCGTCGGACATGGCCAGTTCCGCTACCGCTTGGACACCGACTGGGGAAAGCAGGATCCGGCAAAGTTCCCCGTCAAGGATTGCCATGAAATGGTGCAGGTCCCCGATGGGCGCTTGTTCATGCTGACCAACCACACCCGCAACAACATGCTGGTCTACGACAAGAACGGCAAAGTCGTGGACGCGTGGGGAACCCAATGGCCGGGGGCACATGGCCTGACCCTGGCCATGGAGGGCAAAGAGCCGTTTCTCTTCATGACCGACTGCGCAAAAAACGAAGTGGTCAA
>CAZVNU010000044.1:0-9629 GCA_964628335.1 uncultured Phycisphaeraceae bacterium | reverse complement strand
ACCGACCTCAAGGGGAAGGTCCTGCTGCGCCTGGGGCCGCCCCTTGAAACGGGAAAATACACCAAGGCCGGCCAGTTCAGGCCCACCGAGGTGGCGCTGGCCCCCCACGGTGATTTTTTCGTCGCCGACGGCTACGGGCAGCAGCACATCATCCACTACGACGCCCAAGGGACCCTCAAGGGGATTTTCGGCGGCCGCGGCGGCAAGGACGGCCAGTTCTTCAATTGCCACGGCGTGGCATGGGATGCCCGCGACCCCGACCGCCCCCTGCTTTGCGTCACCGAACGGCACCGCAACGGATTCCAATGGTTCGACCCCAAGACCTACGCCCATGTGCGCACGGTCCGGTATCCCGGGGCCTACACCAGTCGCCCGGTCATTTCCGGGAAAAACCTGTTCTCCGCCTGCCTGGTGAGCCGCATGCCGTGGGATTCCCGCAGCGGCTTCCTGCTCATCCTCGATGAAAAGGACGCGCCCGTCAGCGCCCCGGGCGCCAACGCGCCCGCTCCGGCGGCCAAGGCGGGCGGGGATGCATGGGAACCGCTCCGGCAGACCGACAAGCGCTTCCGTCACCCGCACGACATTTGCGTGGACGACGAGGAAAACCTGTATGTCCCCCAATGGAATTCCGGCCAGGTCTATCCCTACAAACTCACGCGGGTGCGGTGACGCCAAGCGGCAGTGGCTCACCGAGCGCAGCAAGGGCCTGTAAAGGCCTGTTAAAAAACAAGTGGGCAGAATTTATCGCTTCCGTGGGTGGACAGTGTCGTTCCATTCGCCATGGAATTTTTCACGGCGGATGTCGAGTCTTGCCCACTCCTCGTCCGACACCGTCTTACCTACCGGATAGCGGCGGCGATCCAGTTTGCAGGACCGAAAAGGCAGTGATTTCCACGGAAACGGGCGGAAACGGAAGGAAGACGCCTTTTCCATAAACGCAAAAACCCTTGCTTTCGCAAGGGTTTGCTTGGTTTTGCTCAGGTCTGCAAAACGCTCCAGTGCCCGCGACAGGAATCGAACCTGTACTCCGGTGAAGGAACCGCCACCTGAAGACGGCGCGTCTGCCAATTCCGCCACGCGGGCTTTGGGGCGGGAATTATGCAGGCAAACCGGCAACTTGGCAAATCGACAAAAATATCGGCAAAAACATTGGCAAAAACATCGCACAGAGACCGCCCTATCCAGCCTAAAATGGGTGCCTTGCCTTTCATCCCCCTTTTTTTCATCCCCCGCCCATGCCCACCCCCGCCGCCCCGCTGCCCACTTTCAACCCGGATCGCCCGCTGGATTCATTCAAGCTTGACGGCCAAGTGGCCGTCATCATCGGCGGCACCGGCGTGTTGTGCGGTGCCATGGGCCGCACTTTGGCCGGGGCCGGCGCCCAGGTGGTGCTGGTGGGGCGCAACGCCGACAAGGCGGCCGAACATCTGGCCGTGATCGCCAAAGCCGGTGGCAAGGCGGTGTTTGAGTCCTGCGAAGCCACCAGCAAAACTGAATTGGAGGCACTGCTTGGGCGCGTGCTGGCGCAATTCGGCCGGGTCGACATCGTGATCAATGGCGCGGGCATCAATGCCGCCACGCCTTTCCTCGACATCGCCGAAGACGAATGGGACCGTATTTTCGCCGTCAACATGAAGAGCGTGATGCTGGGCTGCCAAGTGTTTGGCCGCTATTTCACAGAGCGGGCCAAGACCACCGGCGAAACCGCCAGCATCATCAATCTGGGCTCCATCTCGGGCCTCAATCCGCTGTCGCGGGTGTTCACTTATTCGGCCAGCAAGGGCGCGGTGCACAATCTCTCGGCCAACCTGGCCCGCGAGTGGGCACCGCTTGGCGTACGCGTCAACACCTTGGTGCCCGGCTTCTTCCCCGCCGAACAAAATCGCAAAGTGCTCACCCCCGACCGGGTGGAAAGCATCATGCGCCAAACTCCGTCCAAGCGTTTCGGCGAAGCGGCCGAACTTGGCGGCGCGGTCTTGCTGCTGGCCTCCGCCGCCGGCTCCTTCATCACCGGCACCGAAATGGTGGTCGATGGTGGTTTCGCCCGCTGCACCATCTAACCCAAACCCACCATGACTTTTCTCGACGAAAACTACCTGCTCTCCAACGCCACCGCCGCCCGCCTTTACCACGGGGTGGCGGCGCCGTTGCCGATCATTGATTACCACAACCATTTGTCGCCCAAGGAAATCGCCGACAACTGCATCTATCCCAACCTGACCCAGGTGTGGCTGGGCGGCGACCACTACAAATGGCGCGCCATGCGCTGGGCCGGCGTCAGCGAAGAGTTCATCACCGGCGCGGCCGACCCGTTTGAGAAATTCCAAGCCTGGGCCGGGGCGGTGCCCAAAATGCTGCGCAATCCGCTGTACGCCTGGACCCATTTGGAGCTGCGCCGCTATTTCGGCATCGACCTGCTGCTGAGCGCGGACACCGCCCAAGAAGTCTGGGACGAAGCCAACCGCAAGTTGGCCCACATGCCGGTGCGCGACATGCTGGGCCGCTACAAGGTGGCGATGATCGGCACCACCGATGATCCGGCCGACGCCCTGCCCCATCACCGCGCCTTGGACCTGGAATACCGCGCCGGCAAAACCAACCTGCGCATGGCGCCGACCTTCCGTCCCGACCCGGCCCACAATGCGGTGGCCAACCCGGCGGCATGGAATGCCTGGGCCGCCAAGTTGGCGGCCACCACCGGCGTACGGGTGGAGTCGCTGGATTCGCTGCTGTCGGCACTGGCCCAAGCCCGTTTGGAATTCGGCCTGATGGGCGCCAAAGCCAGCGACCACGGCCTGGCTTGCATCCCCGACTGCGCGCCTGATGTCAAACTGGCGGCGCAAGCGGTGAAGAAAGTCTTGGACGGCGAAGTGCCCACCCAGTTTGAGCAAGATGCATTGACGATTGAAGTCTTGCGCGCCACCGCCAAGTGGAACCACGCCGAAGGCTGGACCATGCAGTTGCACTTGAATCCCCTGCGCAATGTGAACCGCCGCCTGCTGGGCTTGGTCGGCGCCGACGCCGGTTGCGATGTGATGGGTGACTTCCCGCAGATTCGCGGCCTGGCCCGCTTCTTGGGCGGCTTGAATGAAACCGGCCACCTGCCGCAAACCATTTTGTACAACCTCAATCCGGTGGACAACCACGCCTTTGCGGTGTTGGCCGGCGCCTTCCAAGGCAGCGGCGAAAACCCCGGCCATGTGCAATGGGGCAGCGCCTGGTGGTTCCTGGACCAGGAAGACGGCATGCGCCGCCAGATCGACGACTTGTCGAGCCTGGGCCTGCTGTCGGCCTTCGTCGGCATGCTGACCGACTCGCGCTCGCCCCTGTCCTTCGTGCGCCATGAAATGTTCCGACGCATTTTGTGCGATGCCATCGGCCGCGACGCCGAATCGGGCCGGGTGCCGCAGGACGACGCGCTGCTCGGTCACTTGGTCGGCCGGGTGTGCTTCGGCAACGCCAAGGATTATTTCGGGTTCGATCTCCATTCCGACTTCAAAGGGCTCGCGTCATGAAAATCATTGTGATGGGTGTGGCCGGCTGCGGCAAATCCAGCATCGCCGAGGCGCTGGCCAAGGCCTTGGGCGCCGCGTTCCTGGATGCCGACGATTTCCATCCGCAGGCCAACAAGGACAAAATGGCCGCCGGCACGCCGCTCAATGACGCCGACCGCGCGCCATGGCTGGCCCGATTGCGCGATGAATTGGCGGCGCGCTCCGCAGTGGTGCTGGCCTGCTCGGCCCTGAAGAAACGCTATCGCGACACGCTGCGCGGGGCCGGTGCCGTGCGCTTCGTTTTCCTGGACGGGCCCCACGGATTGATCGAAGCCCGCATGAAGGCCCGCACCGGACACTTCATGAAGGCCGGCATGCTGCAAAGCCAATTCGACGCGCTGGAAGTGCCCGGCGCCGACGAGCCCGATGTCATCACCCTGTCCATCGCGCCGCCGCAGGCGCAAATCACGGCCAATGCCCTGTTGCAATTGCGCATGAACACCCCCTTCCAACTCGCCGATGGCGCCCCCGACCGCGACATTTCCCGCGCCGATCTGGAGGCGCACCTGGAGACGATGCTGGCCCATGTTCTCTCCCGCGGCCCCAAGCGCATTTTGCTGCTGCCCCCGGACCACACCCGCCTGTACTCGCTGGCCGGCCCGATCAGCGCCTGGTTGTACCCGCGCCTGCTGGCCGCCGGCATTGAGGTGGTGGTGATGCCCACCCTTGGCACCCATGCGCCGATGACCCGCGATCAATGCCACCTGATGTTCGGCGACGCCATCCCCTTTGAAGAAATCCTGCCCCACCGCTGGCGCGACGATCTGGTGACCCTGGGCGAATTGCCCGCCGAATCCATGCGCCAACTTTCCGGCGGCCGCTTCGACCAGCCGCTGCCGGTGCAGGTCAACAAAATCCTGGTCGAAGGCAACTTCGACCTGGTGATCTCCCCCGGCCAGGTGGTGCCGCACGAAGTCATCGGCTTGGCCAACTACACCAAGAACATCTGCGTGGGCCTTGGCGGCCGCGACACCATCCACCGATCGCATTTTTTGGGTGCCGTGTGCAACATGGAATCCATCATGGGCCGGGTCGACACCCCGGTGCGCGCCGCGTTGGACGAGGCCTTCAACCGCTTCCTCGCCCCGCGCCTGCCGGTGCTGTTCATCCTCACCGTGCTGCAGGACAGCGCCGAAGGCGTCATCCACCGCGGCCTGTACGCCGGCTACGACCGCACCGGTTACGAACAAGCCGCCGCCTTGTCGGTCAAAGTCAACTTCACCCAGGTCGAGCGGCCCTTCGAACGCGCCGTGGTGTGGCTGGATCCGCGCGAGTTCCACACCACCTGGCTTGGCAACAAGTCGGTCTACCGCACCCGCATGGCGATGGCCGACGGCGGCACGCTCTATGTGCTGGCCCCCGCCCTGTCCGGCTTCGGCGAAGACCCCACCATCGACGGCCTGATCCGCCGCCATGGCTACAAAGGCACGCCCGCCACGCTGGAGGCGATGAAGCGCGACCCTGAACTGGCCGGCAACCTGTCGGCCGCCGCCCACCTGATCCACGGCTCGAGCGAAGGCCGCTTCCGCATCGTGTACTGCCCCGGTCCCGGCGTCACGCGCGAAGAAGTCGAAGCCGTGGGATTCGAATACATGCCTTTCGAGGACGCCGTCAAACGCTGGCAGCCGGCCGACCAGCCCACCGGCTGGGTGACCGACGCCGTGGACGGTCGGCCTTATTATTCCATCTCCAATCCGGCGCTGGGACTTTGGGCCCACAAGGACCGGCTCAAAGACTGATGCCGCCAAGCAATCCTCCCTCCCACCCCACACCCCACCCATGACGCATGCCTCCCCCCGTCTCGCTTCCCTCGCCTTGTCCGCCATCCTGGGGCTGGCCGCCTGCACCACCTCCAGCCGGACCGCCGCCACCACCGAGGGCTGGCAGCCCTTGTTCAACGGCAAGGATCTGACCGGCTGGAAGAACCCCTACGCCCACGGGGAAGCCAAGGTCGTCAATGGCGAAATCCATCTGACCGCCAACCGGAAATTCTTCCTCACCACCGAAAAGACCTTTGGTGATTTCGAACTCGAAGCCGAAATCATGCTGCCGGAAACCGGTCCGGCCAACAGCGGCATCATGTACCGCTGCCATGTCGAACCGGGCAAAGTCTACGGCTACCAGGCCGAGTGCGACCCCTCCGCCCGGGCTTGGTCCGGCGGCCTTTACGACGAGGGCCGCCGCTCTTGGCTCATGCCCACCCTCAAGGAAAAGGGCAAGACCAAATTGGTGCAGGCACCCTTGGGGCAATGGATGAAGTACCGCATCCTGGCGGTCGGCGATCACCTGCAAGTCTGGGTCAACGGCCGGCAAACCACCAACTACCACGACAAAGTGGATGCTTCCGGCCACATCGGCATCCAGCACCACGGCGAAAAAGGCAAGACCTACCGCTTCCGCAACCTCCGCATCCGGCCGGTTGCGGCGGCAAACTGACGCGCGCCCGACCCGCGCTCACCGCGCCTGTTCCAACTTTTCAATCGCCAAACCGGCGGTGTCTTCCCACACGCTTTTGGTCAAATCCACTTTGTTCGACTCCATGGTCACCTTGCCGCTGGCCGCATCGCGGGACAGGACAAAGGCATGGGTGGTGGCCAACACATGGCCGGAGGCCACCTCCACCACATGAACCTTGACCGCCCCGGTGTGGCCGGCCATCGGGCTGGCCTCCCAGGTGTGCAATTGGGGCATGGAACCGGCGGCGCCGGCATCCAACCAACCCACGCAGGCGATCAGATATCTGGCCGCCGTCTTGGCGCGCAATTGCGCCACCACGGGGGCCAGGGCTTGCTCCACCGGCTGGGGGCGGTAATCGGAGTTCATCACCGCGAAGGCAGACGGGCGCACTTCGGGCAACTTGGCGTCCTTGAGCAGAGCCAGCACCGCCGCGGTGTCCACCACTTCGCCGGGGCGCACCCCATCGATGATTTCTTCTTCGGCAAAGGCCACGCCTTTGGCCGGTCCGCCAATCACATACAGCGCCACCGGCTGCTGGCGAATGGCTTGGACCGAGAACTGCGCTTGGCGGTAACCGACAAAACTGTGGTATTCCGGCTGGCAGGCAGCCAAAGCGGCCAAGGCCAGCAGGCAGGTGGCGGGACGAAGCAAGGACGCGGCGAACGAATATGACATGGGATTTCTCAAAAGGAGACCGGGATTCTATACTCGCAGCCATGTTCAACGCCTCCTCCGCCAAGCGCGCCCAGTTTTACCGCCAACTCGCCGGGCTTGAGCATGCCGGCATCCCCATCCGGCAGGCGCTGGCCAAGGTACGGGTGTCCAGCCCGGACTTGCGGCGGGTCAAAGCCCATCTGCAACAAGCGGTGGAGCGCGGCGAAGACTTGGGTGTGGCCTGCGGCCAGACGCTTGATCTGGGACCGTTTGAACGCCAGATGATCGTGGCCTCCAACCGGGTGGGGCGGCTGTCGGACGCCTGGCGCGAATTGGCCGGGCATTTCGAGGCACGCGCAGCGGCCAAGGGTGAAATGATCAGCCAACTGACCTATCCAGTCATCGTGCTGCATGTGGCGGTTTTCTTGCCGCCGCTGTATGTGTGGATGAAAGAGGGCCTGGATGCCTATTTGAAGGTGACGCTGCTGCCCTACGCCATCGTGGTTGGCGCGGTGGCGGGCCTGGTCATGCTGGCACGCCTGCTCCAAGGCGGGGCTCTCTTGGATGCGCTGCTGTGGCACCTGCCGCTGCGCCCGGGCATCTACCGCTTGCATGTGCGGCGCACCACGCTCTCGGTCTTGCGCAGTTCGCTTGGCGCCGGCCTGATTGCCAGCGCGGCCTTTGACGCGGCGGCGGAGGCCTGCCCCGGCGTTTTGATGCGCCGCTCTTTGGTGCGGGCTGCGCAAGAAGCCAAATCAGGAACGCCTTTGCCCGCCATCGTGGACCAACTCACCCTGTTGCCGACCTCGGTGCGCGACGGCATGGTTTCCGGCGCCGAAAGCGGCTCGCTGCCCGAAACCTTGGCCAGATTGGAAACCATCATGGCCGAAGAAGCCCGGGTGCGGCAAAAAGTGGCGCTCACCCTGTTTGGGGTGTTGGCTTTTTTGGCGGTGGCCGCCGTGGTGGGCTACAAAGTCGTCACTTTTTTCAAATCAACTTACGAAGGCCCGCTGTTCAAGTCGTAAACGGCGCCCCTCCTCACCCCCGCCAAGTCAGCACCACCGCCGGCGGCAGGTTCCACAACACCGGGCGGCTGATTTCCGGCCGGCCGAAGCGGCGACTCATTTCATGGCGAAAACGCCTGGCCGCCGGCATCCGCAACGCATGCACATACTGAAAGGTGCGGAATTCCACCCCTGGTTTGAGCAGGCAGGCCATGGCATCCATGATTTCATCCTGCACCGGCCGCGGCAACGAAGCGAACGGCAGGCCGCTGATGATGGCGCGCAGATCCTCCAGCCCGTGGGCGCTCAGATGCTCCTGCGCATGGTGGGCAAAGCCGCAGACGAAGCGCAGGTGCGGAAACTTGCGCTGCAGCAGCACGATGAAATCGGCGTTGAGGTCGATGCCGAGATAGCCCGCGCCATCGCCCATGCGCTCGCTCAAGATGCGGGTGAACGGCCCAGTGCCCGGCCCCAACTCCAGCACGCACCCGCCCTGGCCAAGTTCCAACCCCTCCAGCATGCGGCGCGACAGCGCGGCCGAGCTCGGGAAAAGCGCCCCCACTTTGCGCGGATTCTGCAGGAAGGCTCGGGTCAGGCGGACGATGTCTTGCATGAGGGAGGGGAACTATACCTTGGGCCCCAGGCGCACCACGGTTTGCGGACCTGATCGGAGCATTCGGGCAACCTGCGCCACTTCGTCGGCGGTGACGGTTTTGAGGCGCTCGACTTCCGTCTTCAATTCCAACGCCCGGCCAAGGGCGGTCCACTGCACCCCCATGGCCTGCATGCGGCCGGCGGGCCGTTCATCCTGCAAGGTGGCACCGGTGGCCAGTTTGCGGGTGGCGCGGACCAATTCGTCTTCTTCCAGGGGGCGCTTGCCGGAAGCCAGATCGTCAATTTCCCGGCGCAGGATGGCTTCGATTTTTTCAGCGCGCTCGGGCGGACAGGCGGCATAGGCGGTGAAGGTGCCGCAGCCATCCTGCGGACAGGCGGAGAAATCCGCCTCGTCGGCCAGACCGGAATCAATCAAGGCCCAGTACAAGCGCGAACCGTCATCGTCGCCCAGCACCGACGACAGCACCCGCGCGGCGTAGCGGGCGTCGGATTGGATGGACGGCCCGTCGTACAGACAGCCCACATAATGGCGGTTGCAGCGGTCATCGGTGATTTTTTGCTCACCGCCGCAGTGCGCCGGCGCCCGGTTGTCGCGGCGCCCCGCGCCGGAGGGCAGCCAGCCCCTGGTGCGCTCTTCAATGGCGGCCAGCAACAGGTCGGGGTCGAACTTGCCCGCCGCCGACAACACCATGTTGTCGGGCGCGTAGCGGCGCTCGAAATAAGCACGCATCTCGGCCGGTTGCATCTGGCCGACGGTTTCATTGGTGCCAAGCACGCGAAAGCCAAGGCCGTGCGCGCCGTAATGCGATTCGATCAGGGTGTCCGACAGCCGCCACTCGGGCTTGTCGTCGTACATGCTGATTTCCTCCAGAATCACCTTGCGCTCCATCTCAAAGTCCTCGGCGCGCAAAGCGGGGCGCAGCATGTCCGAGAGCAAGTCCAGCGTGGCCGGCAGGAACTCCGGCAAAATGTGCGCGTGATAGGCGGTGGCCTCATGGCCGGTCCAGGCGTTGTAATCCGCCCCCATCGCGTCGAAAGCCCGGTTGATGTCGTCGCCGCTCCTGTTGGCGGTGCCCTTGAACATCATGTGTTCGAGAAAATGCGACACCCCCATCAGCGCAGGTTCTTCATCCCGCGCGCCGGTGCGCACAAAATAGCCCAGGGCCGCCGTATGGGCCGCGGGATTGGGTTCAAGCAGCACGGTCAGCCCGTTGTCGAGGCGATGGGTAAGGATTGGCATGAGGGGCGGATTGTAAAGTAGCGACGGGCCGCGTTGAATCCCGATAAAAGCAGGGCTGGCGGGTCAAGGAACCCCGACCGTCAGGAAGGGGACGCTGGCACGCTA
>CAZVNU010000043.1:0-11854 GCA_964628335.1 uncultured Phycisphaeraceae bacterium | reverse complement strand
CAAGCAGCACCCGGAGGTGTTCACCTGCCAGGATTTCCGCGAGGCGTTCGACAAGCATGCCGGCAAATTTGACGCGGCGGTGGTGTGCACGCCCGACCACAACCACGCGCTGATCATGATGACGGCGCTCAAAGCCAACAAGCATGTGTACGGCCAAAAGCCGCTGGTGCAGCAGCTTTCCGAAGTGGGGGCCATCGAGGGTGCGATCAAGGCCCGCCCCGATTTGATCACCCAGGTCGGCAACCAGCGCATGGGGCCGACCGGCCGCCAATTCGCGGTCAACATCATGAAGCAGGGCCTGCTTGGCAAAGCCATCGAGGCGCATGTGTCGGTGAAGGGCCCGCCGGACGGGGGCGACGGCTATTTTTGGTACGGCGGTGTCAAGCCGGCCAAAGTGCCGGCCCACATCGATTGGACGCTGTGGCAGGGCGCGGCCCAAGATGCCCCTTTCCGCGAGGGTTTGGTCGGCTTGAAATGGCGCTCGTCATGGGACTACGGCACCGGCCAGATCGGCGATTGGTGCACCCACTTGCTGGATATTCTGTTCTTTGGCTACGAGCTGGAATCGCCCTCTGCGGTGCTGACGCACACCCGCCATGCTTCGGATGCGTTCCATGCCCAGCACATGCACGCCACCCTGACCTTCCCTGGCGGCGGTGAAAAATTCGCCAAGCCGGTGTTCCCGGTGCATTTCTGCGACAAAGGGCAGATGCCTTCGCGCGCCGCGCTCGGCCTGCCGCCCGGCCAATTCGAGCCCACCGGCACCCTGGTGGTGTGTGAAAACGGCGTGATCTACGTGACGCCGGAAGGCGGCATCCAGGTCTGGCAGGACGGCAAGCCGGTGGATTGGAAGAAACTGCCCGGCCTCGAGCAGCCGCAGGGGCGCAACCACTGGCATGCATGGGTCGACAAGATCATGGGCCGCGACGCCTTCGTGCAAACCCCGTTCTCCTATGGTGCGCGCATTGCCGAAGCCGGCTTGCTGTGCGTCAAGGCCGCCAAGTTCCCCGGCCAGGAACTGCGCTGGGACAAGGCCAGCCTGACCTTCACCAACCACCAGCAGGCCACGGATACCATTGTCCGCCGGCAATACCGCGCCGGCTTCGAGCTGCCGGTGTTTTGAGGGGCTTTCCTCCTTTTGATTTTTCTTTTCTTCCTTTTTTGGAGAGCATATGAGTTCGGCAGTTACTGAAGCAGCCGCCCCGTTGGGCAAGCAGGTCCATCCTAGTCGTTTGTTTGTGGCGAGTTGCATGTCGCTTATTTCCACCGCCATGTGCTTTGCCGTGCTTGGCGGCATTGCCGGCCCGCTCAAGGGGCATTTTGTGCTTTCCAACGAGCAGGTCGGACTGATTGGCGGGGCCGGCTTGTGGGGCTTCACCATTTCGATGTTCTTGTTCGGCGCGTTTGTGGATGTCATCGGCATGCGCACGATGATGTTCTTCGCCTTGGCCAGCCATGTGACGGGCGTCTTGGTCATGATGTTTGCCACCGGATTCAATTCCCTTTTTGCCGGGGCATTGATCCTGGCTTTGGGCAATGGCACGGTGGAGGCATTCTGCAATCCATTGATCGCCACTTTGTATTCCAAGGACAAAACCACCAAACTCAACCAGTTCCATGTGTGGTTCCCGGGCGGCATTGTGATCGGCGGGTTGCTGTGCTTTGCGGTCGGCACTTTGTATGGCAAGGGGTTTTCCATCCCGACATTGGCGGCATGGCAGGTGATGCTGGCCCTGATTCTGGTGCCCACGGTGATCTATGGCTTTCTGTTCATGGGGCAGGTGTTCCCCAAGACCGAGCGCGTCCAATCCGGCTTGTCATTTGGCGACATGGTGAAAGGCGCTTTCTCGCGCCCCTTGTTCTGGATCGCGTTGATCTGCATGGCGTTCACCGCCTCGCTTGAACTCGGCCCCGGCCGTTGGATTCCGGCGGTGTTGGAAGCCGGCGGCATGCACGGCATTCTGGTGATGTCGTTCATCTTTGGCATCATGGCCCTCATGCGTTTCTTTGGCGGCGGTTTGATCCACCGCTTCTCGCCTCCGGGCGTGATTGCCGGCGGTGCCGTGCTGGCGGGTGCCGGTTTGTTCATGATGAGCTCGGTGCAGGGCCTGCCCCTGACGCTGGTGGCTGCGGCCTTGTTTGCGCTGGGCGTTTGCTTCTTCTGGCCCACCATGCTGGGTCTGGTGGCCGAGCGGGTTCCCAAGAGCGGTTCTTTGGGCCTGGCCATGATGGGCGGCATGGGCATGCTGGCCGTGGGCATGTTGATTGTTCCCAAGATGGGCACTGTGGCCGACCACTACCTGTATGAGAACCTTGACAAAACCAAGGCCACTGCCGTGGTGCAAAAAGCGGTGGATGCCTATCCCGTCTTGGCGCGCAACGACAATGAACTGTTCAAAAAGGAAGTGACCAAAGCGGTCCAGGGCGGCCATGAGGCATTGAAAGAAAACATGCCCAAAGACAAGGCTGCCAATGCCATGCGCGGTTTGGTTGCCAATGCTCCACGCCCGGATGCCAAGACGCACAAGGCGGAGGCTGAACAAGTCGAGGCCATCACCAAGGAAATCAACGACATCCTTGGTCCGGCGGACAATGCCGGCGGCTTGATGAGTTTCCGTTTCGTGGCCATTTTGGCGGGTGTGATTGCCGTGGTCTTTGGCGCCATGTTCTTGCGCGACAAAGCCAAGGGCGGTTACAAGGCGGAAGATATCCACGCTTGATTGTTTTGTGTGTGTGATTCAACCCAAACCCGGTGGCCCACGCCACCGGGTTTTTGCATGCCTACATCAACATCAACCAATTCGCTTTGCAAAATCAGCCCATTGCCCCATTGAAAAAACCGGGCACCTCGCGGTCGCCGGTTTGGGTTTCGTCTCGTCTTACATCCCCGCCACCAACGCCCCGGCGGTATGCCCGCCAAAGCCTGCCGCAAACACCGCGTGAGCGGCACCGGGTTTGACGCTGCAACCCTTCATTTCAGCCCGCAGGTTGGCCGGCAAATCCATCGTGCCATCGGCCAGCCACCGCATGGGGGGGATGCGGCCGGAGCGGCATGACAGGCAGGCCAAAACGAAAGCGGTCAGGCCGGCCGCACCCAAACCGTGCCCCAAGGCGCCTTTGCAAGCGTACAGGGGCAGGGGGGCCTCGGGCGAACCGATGGCGCGGGCCAAGGCGCCCATTTCAGCCGGATCATGTTCGTCGGTGCCGGTGGCATGCGGGTGTAGCACTTCCAGTTTGCGTTTGGCATTGAATTGGATGGCCAAGTGTTCGATGGCCGCCATTTGGGGACTGGTGCGCAGCAAGTCATAAGCTTCTGACAGGCAACCGGTGTCGAGCAATTCGAGCGGGCCTTTGCCGGCGCTTTGCGGCGGGGTTTCGCCATCTTTTAGTTTTTGCAACACCACCGCGCCACCGGCCTCGGCCAGCACGAAGCCACCGCGTGCGGCGGCCAGCGGGGTTTGGCGGTAACCCTCCAAGGTGGCGGGGGCCAATACGCCAAGGCGCTGGTAGGAGTGCATGAACACCGGCAACAATGCGGCTTCTGAGGTGATGACCAGGGCGTGGGTGCGGCGCTCGTCGGCCAGCAGCCATTGGCGGGCGGCATCCAGCGCGACCAGGGACGAGGCGCAGGCGGCGACCGTGTGGGTCATCACGCGGATGCCAAGGCGCTTGGTCAAACGGTCGGCAAGATAGCCGTGGGGGCCCAAGGCATACCACTCGGCCGAAGGCGCGAATTCATGGGTTTGCGCGCCGGTTTGGCGGCCCACTTGCGCCACCGCACCCTTGCTGGTGCCGATGAATGTGGCCAGGCCGTGGGGCGAAAGATTGGCCTGCTCGCAGGCTTCGCGCGCGGCGCGGTCGGCCAGTTCGACGGCCGGGTCGTCGGCCACGATGCGGGCCACCGCCACCCCGCCGATGCCGGCGACGATTTTGTCGGGCGGCGTGTCTGGCGCGTAGCGTTCCAGACGGTCGGTCAGGCGCTTGCCGGTGAGCAAGGCGGTGAAAGTGGGCCAGGCCCCCAGCCCCAAGGGGGTGCAAAGGCCAAGACCGGCGACAAGCAAACGGGGGGATGACATGGGGTGGGCATGATACCCGCCTAGAATGTCCGCCCTTATGAACTACGACGCCATCATCTTCGACCTTGACGGAACCCTGGCCGACACCATGCCCGCCCACTATGTGGCCTGGCGCAAAATCCTCGACCCCTTGGACATCCCCTTTCCCGAGGATGTGTTCTACGGGTTCGGCGGGGTGCCCACGGTGAAGATTCTGGAAATTCTGGCCGCCCGCCACGGCATTTCCTTGGATCCGGTGCGGCTGGGGGAAGAAAAGGAAATCGCCTTTGAGGCCGGCATTCAAAGCGTGGTCGCCATTCCCGAGGTGCTGGCGGTGGCCAAGGCCCACCTTGGCCAAAAACCGATGGCCGTCGCCACCGGCGGCTACCGCAAGGTGGTGGGCCGCACGCTGGAGGTCTTGGGCATCGCCGACTGGTTCGGCGCGGTGGTGACGGTGGATGACATCACCCATGGCAAACCCCACCCGGAGACTTTTGCCCTGGCCGCCCAAAAATTGGGGGTGGATCCGCGCCGCTGCCTGGCTTATGAGGATGCCGACCCGGGCATTGCTTCGGCCAAAGCAGCCGGCATGACGGTGATTGACGTGCGGCTGTTGCGTGGAAAATAAAGCCATGAATGGTGCTATTCTCCACCCCATGACCGACCTGTTCGCCCCGGCCCACCTTGTTGAGGCCGAACTCGAACGCTTCCTTTTGGAGCGTCCCTTGCCGGCCAATTTGCGCCGGGCCTGCGGTTATGCCCTGCTTGGCGGCGGCAAGCGCTTGCGCCCGATTTTGACGGTGCATGCCTGCGTGGCGGCGGGGGGGCTGGCTGAGCATGCGTTGGCCCCGGCGGCGGCGTTGGAAATGATCCACGCCTTTTCCTTGGCGCACGATGATTTGCCGGCGCTGGACAATGATGATCTGCGCCGTGGCCGCCCCACCTTGCACAAGCATGCGGGCGAGGCGATGGCGATTTTGGCCGGCGATGCCCTGATGGGTCTGGCCTTTGAATTGCTGGCTGGCCAGGCCAGGGCGGACCTTGCGCCGGCGCTGCTCACGGAATTGGCCAAAGGCTTGAACGACATGATCGCCGGCCAGGTGTACGACTCTTTGCCGGAATTCCCCGCAGGGCTTTTGGATGCCGACAAACTGCAGTTGATCCACCGCAACAAGACCGGCGCCCTGCTGGTGGCGGCTTGCCGCATGGGCGGCCTGGCGGCCGGCGCGGACGGCGCCGCCCTGGCGCGCCTGGCCCGCTACGGCGAAACCATCGGCGTTTTGTACCAGGCGGTGGATGACTTGTTGGATGCCACTGTCTCCACCGAACAGATGGGAAAAGTCACCGGCAAAGACGGCGCCCAAGGCAAGCTCACCTTCCCGGCGGTGTACGGCATCGACGGCACCCGCGCCGAAATCGCCCGCATGCTGGCCGAGGCGGAAGCAGTCATCCTGCCCTGCGGCGCATGCGGCGAGCCGCTGCTGCGTCTGGCGCGTTTCATGGCCGAGCGCAGCAAGTGAGCCGACCTTTCATTTTCCGCTTTCCAACCCTTTTTCCCATCCCATCATGCGCATCATTGCCGGTTCCCACCGCGGCCGCCCCTTCCAGGCCCCCGACGACGACAAAACCACCCGGCCGATCACCGACCGGGCCAAGGAGACGCTGTTCAACAAACTGTTTTCCCTGGGTATGCTTTCGACCGAAGATGAAGACGGCAACTCCGCGCCTTTCCATGTGGCCGATGTGTTTTCCGGCACCGGATCAATGGGTTTGGAATGCATCTCGCGCGGGGCCGCCACTTGCTTGTTCGTGGACCAAGACCGCCGCACCCGCGATATTGTGGACGCCAACCTGAAGGGATTGGGTCTGGCCGCGCGCGGCCGGGTGCTGGGCACCAGCGCGCTCTCCACCGTGTGGATTGACGCCCTGCCGCAGGCCATACGCCTGGTGTTTTTGGATCCGCCCTACAAAATGGCCGAGGACGAAACCCAGCGGGCGCAGCTGATGGCGCTGTTTCCACCGCTCTTGAGCAAGATGGAAGACGGCGGCATCGTGGTCTTCCGCACGCCCGACGGCGTGAAGTTGCCCGAGGTCGAAGGCTATGACCAGGTGGCCTTCAAGGTGGGGACGATGGAGTTCTTTTTTTATCAGAAGCCGATGTGAGGGAGGGTTGGCTTTGGCCAACCAAAGAGGTTGTTTTGTGAGCAACTTAAAAGCAAGCAACCCTTGGCGCATGACCAAGGGTTGCTTGCTTTTAAGTTGTTGGGTTGTGGAAAGCGCAACGGGTTGGCTGAAGCCAACCCTCCTTATATCCCCGCGCCAAGGTCGCTTTCCAGCGGCCGCTTGGAAAGCAGCTCCGGCGCCATGCGGGCCGGGATCACGGTGTGGTCGGCGGGCACCGATTCGGTGACGAAGGCGCCGCCGGCGATCACGCTGCGGGCGCCGATGGTGGTGCGGCCGCCCAGCACGGTGGAGTTGGAATAAACCGTGACATCGTCTTCCAGGGTCGGGTGGCGTTTTTTGTCGCGCAGCGATTGGCCGCCGCGGGTGGAGATCGCCCCCAGGGTCACGCACTGGTAGATCTTGACCCGTTTGCCGATGACCGCGGTGCCGCCGATCACCACGCCGGTGGCATGGTCGATGAAGAAAGATTCGTCAATGGAGGCGCCCGGATGGATGTCGGCGCCGGTGTCGGCGTGGGCGATTTCGCTCATGATGCGCGGCATCATGGGGATGCCGAGTTTGAACAGGGCATGGGCGATGCGGTGGACAAACACCGCCTCAACCCCCGGATAGCAGAAGATGGTTTCGTCGGTGTGGCTGGCGGCCGGATCGCCGTCAAAGGCGGCCTTGACATCGGTGGCCAGCAGGCGGCGGATCTCCGGCATTTGGGCCCAAAAGGCGTCGGCCAGGCGGCGGGCCTCGTCATCGCATGAGGCCGGCGCTTTGTCGCAGGCGGCGTAACGCAAACTCTGGCGGATTTGCTCGTGCAGCAGCGCATCGGCGGCTTGCAGCAAAGCGGCCAGGTGGGATTGGACCTGGTCCGGGGCCACCGGATGGTGGTCATGAAAGCCGGGAAACACCAGACGGCGCAGCAAATCGAGCAAGTCGCTTAGGCGGGCGCGGCTGGGCAACCCGGCCGCGCCAAAATGCGCGGTATGCGGATGGGCGGCATAAGACGCGGCCAAAGCGTTGGCGGTGGTGGCAAGCGGGGAGGGGATGTGAGGCATAAGGGGGGGGGGCTAAAAATAAGCAGACGGTGCGGATTCGAGAGATCGGATCGATGGCCCGAACCCCAGCAATTAGGTGGGTGCGTCGGTGGGTCGGCCAAACCTGCCGTGCGTAACGGTATGGTTATCACGCCCACATACCCGCGCCCTTGGGGTTCGCATCGGCTCGAGCGCATGTGTCACCGATCTCCCGAACCCGGACCGTCTGAGTGTGAAAGAGCCTGCCCCTGCATTGTAGGCGAGCCCATGAAAAAAGCCGGGCCAAGGGCCGCGGCTTTTTTCATGCTGTGATGCACCGATTATTTCACCGGAATGGTGAGCTTTTGGCCGACCTTCAACTTGTTGGGATTGGCCCCGATGGTCTTGCGGTTGGCGTTGTAGATTTCATCGGCGTGCTTCTTGTCGCCGAAGAATTTTTGCGAGATGGAAGTCAGCGAATCGCCGCTCTTGACGGTGTAGGTCTTGCCGCTGGCGGCCGGTTTGGGTGCCGGCTTGGGCGTTTCCTTGACTTCCGGAACCGGTAGGGCGGGCGTCGGCGGCGGTGCCGGCGCAGGTGCCGGGGAAGGTGCCGCGGTGGGTGTCGGTGTAGGGGCTGGGGTCGAAGTCAATGGCGCGGGCGCCACTGAGAGGGTGGGCGTGGGAGTTGTCGCCGGTGTATTGCTGGAGAAGATGGGCGCGTCAGGTGCGTTGGATGGCTGGGGGGCGACGGCCAAAGGGTCGGTTTCATTCACCGGAATCGAGCTGCCATCGGCCAAGGTGGCGTCGGTGTTGCCGGCAGGCTTTTTGAGTGTGCGATAAGCGATGGCGGTGGCCAGCAAAACCAAGCAGAAGGCAAGGGCGATTTTGTAGGAAGTCTTCATGGGGCGATCCTCGTCCGTGAGGAGGAAACACAGGGGCAAAACGGGCGCGGTGAATCCATTCACCGCAAGGTGGCGAAAGTGTACTTCAAGCGCGCTTGGTGAGGAAGGCGGAATTTTCCATTTTTTTACCGGTTTGACGCTGGATTTCACCTATCCCCCGGCCTGTGATATGCTGCCGCTGAGGAACCCAAGGAGGGGTCCGTTTCCCCCCAAGAGTCGCCTTGTACCGGCCCACCCGCAGGAAGCCCCATGTCCACCATCACCGTTCCGCTTTATGACTTGGTCGCCAATAACCGTCCTCATCTGGAGGAGTTCCATGAAGCTCTTGAGCGGGTGGAAGAGTCCGGCCAATACATCCTGGGGCCCTTTGTCGAGAAATTCGAAAAGGAATTGGCCAAGTTTTGCGGCGTCAAACATGCCATCGGTGTGGGTTCGGGCACCGATGCCATTTTGATTTCGCTGATGGCGCTGGACATCGGCCCGGGCGACGAGGTGATCACTTCGCCTTTTGCCTACATCCACACCGCCGGTTGCATCCGCCGCCGCAACGCCACGCCGGTGTTTTGCGACATTGATCCCATTTCATTCAACATGGATCCTGCCAAGGTGGAGGCCGCCATCACGCCGCGCACCAAGGCCATTCTGGTGGTGCATCTCTACGGCCAGACTTGCGATATGGGGCCGATTCTGGCCTTGGCCAAAAAACGCGGCATCGCGGTGATTGAAGACGCCGACCAGGCGCTTGGCGCCAAATACAAAGGTAAACAGGCCGGTGCGCTGGGCAGCGTGGGTGTGACCTCGTTTTATCCGACCAAGGGCTTGTCGGCCATGGGCGATGCCGGCGCAGTGATGACCAATGACGACGCTTTGGCCGCGCGCATCCGTTTGATGCGGGTGCACGGCATTGAAGAGGGCTATGTGGTGCGTCAGTTGGGCGGGAATTTCCGCCTCGACGCGTTGCATGCCGCGTTGCTGTCCATCAAGTTGCCGCATGCCGATGCCGATACCAAAGACCGCCGCGCCCATGCCGAGCGCTATGAGCGCCGCCTGGAGGAATTGCAGGTTTCGACCCCGACCGAAAGTGAAAACTGCTTCCACACCTTCAGTCACTACGCCATCCGCGTGCGCGGTGGCGGGCGCGACCCGCTGTCGGCCCACTTGGCCGCCAATGGCGTGGAAAGCCGCGTGTATTACCCGATCCCCCTGCACTTGCAGCCCTTTTTCGCCGACCTTGGCCACAAGGCGGGGGATTTTCCCCATGCCGAAGCGGCGGCGCAGGAGACCTTGTGCCTGCCGGTGTTTCCCGAGATGACCAAGGCGCAGCAGGATCTGGTGATTGAGGGGATTCGGGAATACTTCATGGCGGAGTAAAGAAAAATATATCCGCTTCTTGAAAAATTCCGTGCAATATGTCAGAATCGGTTTTCGTTGGTTCATCACTTCTTCTTCGCCCACATGAAACTCCACTTCCACCCCCGCCATTTGCTTCCCGTTTTGGCCGCCATTCCCTTGTCTTATGTCGCCATGTGGCAGACGACAAGGGCCGATGGCACGGCAGGTGGAGGCGCAAGTGGAATTTCCTCCGTCCAACTTATCCAACACGATGGCCTTTCCTCCGACGGCTTGGTCATTACCACTGTGACCGACTCCCTCGGTCACACCACCAAAACCTATACCGACGGCTTGGGTCGTGTTCAACGCAAGGTGGATGCGGAAGGCAAGACGACCACCTATTCCTATGACGGCGCTGGCAACATGCTTTCTTGGCGCGATGTCAGCGGCAACGGCGAAGACCACGCCTACGATGCGTTGAACCGTCGCATTTCCACCACCGATACCGCAGGTTCCACCCGTTTCTTTGCCTACAACTTCGGCGGCTTATTGACGAGTGAAACTGATGCCAAGGGCGGCATCACCCGCTATGCCTACGATGCTCGCGGCCGTCAAATTTCCATTACCGACCCCTTGGGTGGTGTAACTCGGTTTGCGTTTGACGCCAACGGGAATCGCACCGCCATCACCGACGCTGAAGACAAAACCACCAAGTACACTTTCGACAACCGCAACCAACAAGTTGCCGCTTCCTTCCCTGCCCATGCCGAAGGAGCGCAAATCGGTTCGCCCGCCTTCGACCAACTCCAACTCGAATTCGACGCCGCCTACCACCTGACCAAGATCACCCGCCAAGACGGTGCCGCCGAGGCCTTGGCCTACGACTTCTTGGGTCGCTTGGTTTCCCGCACTTTCCTCAACGCCAACGGCTCCGCCGAAAGCGTGGACGCCTTTACCTATGATGCCAATGACCGCCTTTTGACCGCCACCAAAGGCCGCTACGGCAATACCGTGGCCTTCACCTATGACGCCTTGGGACGCAAAGCCAGCGAAACCCTGACCATTGCCGGCCAGACCTACACCACCCAGTTTTCCTACGACGCCGACAACCAACTTATCGGCATCACCTATCCCAGCGGCAAAGTGGTGGCCCGCGCCTACACCAGCCGCCATCAACTGGCCAGCATCACCTTGGACGGCCAGAACATCGCCACCCTCACTTACGATGATACTGGTCGTGAAACCCAGCGCAACTTCGGCAACGGTGTAAGCCAAACCCGTACCTACTATGCCGACAACCTGCTTTCAGCCCTTGCCGTGTCAAGGAATGGCGCAAATGATGCCGACCTTGCCATCACCTACAACTACGATCAGAACAAAAATCTGATCCAGCAACAGTTTGCCGGCGTGATGGCCCCGTTCAGCACCCAGAACAGCCAAGATGCCAAGAACCGCCTGACCGCCCAAACCCAAGCCAACGGCAACGCCCAAGACTGGAACCTGACCTTGGAGGGCAATTGGGCGCAATTCAGCGGTACGACCGAGGGTACTGCCTTCGCCCAAACCCGCACCCACAACGAAAAGCATCAAATCACCCTGCTCTCGCCGGCAATTGCGCCTCAATACGATACCAAGGGCAATTTGATCACCGATGACCAAGGCCGCACCTTGGTCTGGAACCACGAAAACAAACTGCAAGCCATCGGCACCACCACCTTCACCTACGATGCCTTGGGTCGGAGAGTGAGCAAGTTCAGCAATGGCACCACCACCCTGTTTGTGAGTGCCAACAACCAAGAAATCGCCGAGTACATCAACGGCGCCCTCACCAAGGAACATGTTTATGGCACCTATGTGGATGAAGCCATTGCTACGGTGAATGCCAACGGCAGCAAACACTATCGCGTGATGGATCGCCAGTACTCTACCATTGCCCTGTTAGATGACCAAGGCAATGTGGTGGAACGGTATGCGTATGACCCGTATGGGAAAACCACGCCCTTGACTGCGGCAGGTGTAGCCACAGGGGCCGCACCGCTGACGGATGCATTGTGGACGGGGCGCAAACTGGATGGAGAAACGGGGAACTACTATTTCCGGAGCCGCTATTTTTCGCCCAAGTTGGGAAGATTCTTGAATCGGGATATTGCGGGGTATGTGGACGGCGCAAATCTTTATGAGGGGTATTTTGCGGAGAGGTTTGCGATGGATCCGAGAGGTTTATGGGTATGGCCATGGGATCCTAATGCAAGTTGGAATATAGGGGACACCCTATCTCTTTATGCTCATGGTATTGACGACTTTGGACAGGGTGCTCATGAGCTTATGGTGACGCAGGGAGGTGCTTTACCAAGTCTTCCTATCAATCCTGTGAAAG
>CAZVNU010000042.1:2744-11871 GCA_964628335.1 uncultured Phycisphaeraceae bacterium | reverse complement strand
CCGTTCCTTTTGGCTGCTGCGCAGCCATTGGCAGACTGGACGACCGCCCTCCCGGTAATCGCGCGCCAGCGTCCCCTCCCTGACGGTCGGGGTTCCTTGACCCGCCAACCCTCCCCGCCCCCGACAAGCCAACCGCTTCATTCCGCTTCCAAAGCGTCATACCCCGGCACTTCCACCCCCGCCGCGTCTTCCCGTTCCAAACGCGCGATGCCTTCGAGCCAATAGGCGCGGAATTCCTCCGCGGTTTTCATCGGCTGCACCGCGCGGCGCAAGAGCGGCCATGGCTGCAAATGCGCCGAATACTTGGCGGTGCGGAAGCGGATCATGTTGATGGCGGTGCGCTCATCGCGGTAGGCCAGCAACAATTCAAAATGCTTGAGCACCAAACGCGCCCGCTCGGCCCGCGGCAAGGGCGGGGGCAATTTGCCCTTCTTCATGCAATACGCGATGTCGCGGAAGATCCACGGTCGGCCCATGGCGGCCCTGGCCACCATGATGCCGTCGCAACCGGTCTCATCGAACATTTTTTTGGCGAAGGCCGGGCTGACCACATCGCCGTTGCCGATCACCGGAATCTGCGGGTGGTGTTTTTTGACCGAGGCCACCGCACGGGCGATGCCATCCAAGCGCACGCTGGGCTGGAAACGCATCTCGGTGGTGCGGCCGTGCACGGTGATGCCGGCCACGCCCGCATCGCACAAGGCCGGCGGCAAAGTGTCGACAATCAGTTGCGAATCATCCCATCCCAGGCGGATTTTGCAGGTGACGGGGATGCTTACCGCCTCCACCACCACCTTGGCCACCGCCACCGCCGCCAGCGGGTCGCACAGCAGTTTGGAGCCGCCGTTTTTCTTGGTGACCTTGTCCACCGGGCAGCCCATGTTGATGTCGATGGTCGAGGCGCCATGCGCCTGTGCCCAGCGCGCGGCCTCGGCCAGGATGGGCGGCTCGGCGCCGTACAGTTGCATGCAGACCGGCGTTTCATCCGGATGGGTGGCCGACATCCACAGCGCCTTGTCGGACTCCTTGAGCATGGATTGCGGGCAGAGCAACTCGGTGCAGGTCAGGCCGACCGCGCCGTAGGTGCCGTCGCCGACATCCAGCGGACCGCCCAAGTCTCCCGCTTCGCACGGCACGCCCGGGACCGATTTGATCACCAGCCGGTTGGCCAGGTCAAAGTAGCCGGCGACGGGCGCCAGAAACAGGTTGGTGGCAAGTTCTACGGACCCGATGCGCAGCATGGCTTATTTCTTGCGGACATCGCGTGCGGCATCGCGGATTTTCTTGTCGTCCTTGAAATTCTGCGCCTTGAGTTCGTTGAGTTGCAGGAAGTGCTTGCGCGCCTCGCCGGCCAGGTAGAAGGAGCCGGTGATCAGGATCAAATCCTCGCGGGCCACGGCCCTGGCGGCCAGTTTGAGCGCGCCTTGCAGCGTGGGCGCGTCTTGGGCCATTTTCCCGGAAATCTCGGCGAAATCCTTGTGCAGTTGCGCTTCACTCACCGCGCGCGGGCTGCTTTTGGCCTGGGTGAAAATCACCTTGTCCGCGCCCACGGCGATTTGCTCCAGCATGCCCTTGATGTCCTTGTCGGCGGCGCAGGCGAAGATCATGACCATCGAGTCGTAGGGCACATGGGCGCCGATGGACTTGACCAAGGCGGCGAGCGAGGCCGCGTTGTGCGCGCCGTCGATGATGACCTTGGGGTGGTTCCAGACTTCTTCCATGCGGCCCATCAGCTTGGTGGTGGCCAGGCCTTCGACCACTTTGCCTTCTTCGAAGTTGAAGCCGTGATCGCGCAGCTTGTCGAGCGCACACAGGGCCAAACCGCAGTTCAGGGCCTGGTGCTCGCCCTTCATCGGCACCGCCAGGTGCTCGAATTTGGTTTTTTCGGTCAAGAGCGACACCCGCATGTGGGGGCCGAGCTCCTTGCTGGCTTCGAAGCGGCAGGAGAAATCCAGCTCCTTGCCGCAGATTTCGACTTTGGTGCCGGCCGCCTCGGCGGCTTCGCGCAACACCGCCTCGACCTCGGGGGTTTGGTCCACGGTGATGGCCGGCACGCCCTTTTTGAAAATACCGGCTTTTTCGCGGGCGATTTCCGGCAAGGTCTTGCCCAGGACATTCATGTGGTCGAAGGAAATCTGCGTGATCAGCGACACCAGCGGGGTGACGATGTTGGTGGCATCCAAGCGACCACCCAAACCGGTCTCAAGCACCACCACATCCACCGCCTGGTCTGAAAAATACCGCAAGGCCGACGCAGTCAGGATTTCAAAATAGGTGAGATGCCCCTTGAGTTTGGGCTCAAGCTTGGCGATGTCGCGGAAAATCTCGGTCAGGTCGTTCATCGCCACTTCGGCGGTGTTGATGCTGATGCGCTCGCGCAAATCCATCAGGTGCGGCGAGGTGTACAAGCCGACCGAATAGCCGCAACCCTCGAGCATGGCGGCCAGCATGGCGCAGGTGCTGCCCTTGCCCTTGGTGCCGGCCACATGCACGCATTTGAGGTTGTTTTGCGGGTTGCCCATCAACTTGAGCAGTTCGCGGATGCGCTCGAGCGAAAAGGACTTGGGGTCCGGCTTGACCGTGCGCAGCGTCTCGTGGTTGGGGTGCTCGTGCAGCCACTTGAGCGCCGAGCTGTAGTTGGTGATGTCCTTGGCCACCATCAGCACTTCGGGTGCCGCCGGCTTGGGGGGGCGGCCAGCCGGCATCAGCGTGGTCACTTTGGTGACCTTCTTGGGCGGGGTGGCTTTGGCTGGCTCGGCTTTGACAGGAGCCTTGGCCGGAGCCTTGGCAACTTCTTTTTTGGCCGCAGCGGGCTTGGTGGGCTTGGCGGGCTTGGCGGTTGGGGTGGACTTGGCGACAACCGGCTTTTTGGCGGCAGGTGTGGGCTTGGCGGATTTGACGGATTGGGCGGGCTTGGCTGGCATAGACCCGTAAGCATAGCAATCTCCAGTCCACAAGTCAATTTTTAGCGCCTAAGTGTTTTCAATTAAATCTCTTACGCCATCATGAATGAGATTCACCCTAGACGGCGCCAATCACCCCGATCAACGCCTGGCCAAAGTCGGAAGCCTTCTTCTCCCCCATGCCGCGCACCTCAAGCAATTCGGCCATGTTGGTTGGCCGCACCAAGCACAATTCCACCAAGGTCGCGTCATGCAGCAGCACATAGGGTGGCACGCCGCGCGCGTCGGCCTCGTCCTTGCGCCAGCGGCGCAAGCGGTTGAACGCTGCGTCCTGCTCGGGCGTCAACTGCGCCACCGACGGCTTGGGTGCGCCAAGCGTGCTGCTGGCCCGCTTGCGGCCGGAGCGCTCCTCCTTGGTCTTGGCCGCCGGCGGGGCGACCAAGCGCACCGGCTTTTGGCCGCGCATCACTTCCCACGAGGCTTCATTCAAGCGCAGGGTGGGGTACTCGCCTTCGCTTCTGGCCAGCACGCCCAGATCCAGCAATTGATAAACGAGGGCGGTGAGCTGTTTTTTGTTGAAATCCTTCAGCAAGCCAAACACAGTCAGTTCATGATGATTGAAGCGCTTGACATTCTCGGTATCGGCACCCAGCAACACATCCACCACCTGACCGATGCCAAAGCGGTTGCCGGTGCGCGCCACGCCGGACAGGATTTTTTGCGCCACCACTGTGGCGTCGGGCAATTCGGCGACTTCGCCCAGACAATGGTCGCAGGCGCCGCAGCCCGAAACCGCCATGTCCACCTTGTTTGCATTCGCCGCGTATTCCTGCCCGAAGTATTCGCACAAGGCCCGGTGCCGGCACACCGGCGAGGCGGCAAAGCGCTGCACCGTGCGCAGCATGGCTTTTTGCGCCTCGGCATGCTGGTGGGCATCGGCCACTTCGCCGCGCGCCGCCGCTTCCTGTGCCGAGCGATCAAACAGTGATTCCCATCGGAAGGCATCCGCCGCCGTGTACAGCAGCACGCACTCGGCTGGCAAGCCGTCGCGGCCGGCGCGGCCGGCTTCCTGGGTGTAAGCCTCCACCGACTTGGGCATGGCCGCATGCACCACACAGCGCACATTGCTGCGGTCGATGCCCATGCCAAAGGCCACCGTCGCCACCACCACCGGCAAATCCTCGCGCTTGAAGGCCTCTTGCACCCGCAACCGTTCTTCGGGCGACAACCCGGCGTGGTAGCAGGCGGTCTGGATGCCGCGCCCCTTCAAATGTTCGGCCATCGCCTCGGTGTCTTTGCGGCTGATGCAATACACGATGACCCCGCCTTCGGCCACATGGCGCTCCACCGCCTGGATCACCTGCTTGGCCCGGTCGATCATCGGCACCACGCGGAAAGTCAGATTCGGCCGATCAAACGAGCCCACCAGGGTTTTGGCCTGGTGCAAATGCAACTGCGCCACGATGTCTTCGCGCACGCGCGGGGTGGCGGTGGCGGTGAAGGCATGGAAGGACGCCTCCGGGAAGCGCTCGCGCACTTCGGCCAAGCGACGGTATTCCGGGCGAAAATCATGACCCCATTGGCTGATGCAATGCGCCTCGTCCACCACGAAACGCTTGACGCCGATACGCTCGCAGGTGGCCAGCATCCAGGGCGTGAGCAGTTTTTCAGGTGAGACATACAGCAGGCGCAACTCGCCGGCCACCAGCGCCCGCACCGCTTCGCGCGCCTCGTCCGCCGACAGTCCGGAATGCAGCGCCGCCGCCGGATAGCCGTAGGCTTTCAACCCCGCCACCTGGTCGTTCATCAGCGAGATCAGCGGCGAGATGACGATATCAGTGGCGCCGTCGAGCAGCGGCGGCACCTGGTAGCACAAACTCTTGCCACCGCCGGTGGGCAGCACCACCAGCGCATCGCGGCCGGCCGCCGCCAGGGCAATGGCCTCGGCCTGCAAGGGACGCAGTTGCGAAAAACCCCAGGTGCGGTGCACCACGGCGGCCACTTGGGCAGGGGCAGGACGGGCGGAAACGGTCGCGTCGGCGGATGGGGACATGGGGGAAGATTGTAGTTCCCGTCCACCGCCCACCGGCGGCTGGCAAAAAGCCGGGAAAATGCCGTCCTACTCCCCCGGCCAGCCCTCAAACAAAAACTTGCCGTCCCGCTGGATGACCTCACCATCCACCTCGATGGTGCCGCCGGCGCGCATGTCGCACACCATGTCCCAATGCAACGCGCTCTGGTTCATGTTGCCAGTTTCCGGATAACCCGCGCCCACCGCCAAGTGGAAAGTGCCGCCGATTTTTTCATCGAACAGGGTGTTCTTGGAATATTGCTTGATCGAATAATTGGTGCCCATCGCCACTTCGCCGACAAACCTGGCGCCGGGGTCTTGGTCAAGCATGGCAGTCAAAAAGGCCGAGCCTTTGCCGGCTTTGGCTTGCACCACGCTGCCTTTTTCAAACACGAATTCGATGTCGTCCACTTCATGGCCCTGGTACACGGCGGGGAAGGAATAACGGACCAAACCGTTGACGCCGCCGTCTTTGGCCTTGAGGTTGGGGCCGGTGAACACCTCGCCATCGGGAAAGTTGGACTCGCCCCAGCAGTTGATCCAGCGCATGCCGCCGATGTTCACGCAAAGGTCGGTGCCATTGGCGGTGCGAAAGCGCATTTCCTGTTTGCCGGTCATGTAGTCGGCCACCCGCTGCTGGCGCACGCGCACCTTTTCCCACTCGGCGGCGGGGTCTTCCAAGTGCAGCAGACCCGCCTTGAACACGAAGTCGCAATATTCGCGCAGCGACATTTCGGCGTCCTGCGCGCTGGCCTGGGTCGGGTATTGGGCGCCCACCCAGCGCAGCGGCCTGACACCGGGGTGGTCCTGCGGCGACTCGTGGGCGGCGGCGCGCTTGAAGAACAACTCACGCACCGGCTTTTGCGCGGCGCCGGCCTTGGCCGCGCGCCTGGGGTCCAAACGGGTGGCGCTCTTGGTGTTGACATCGGCCCACAGGCCGATGGAGACATCAATCACCTCCGCCTCTTTGAGCAGAATGGGATTGAGATGCTCCAACTGCGCGTCGCTGGCTTCCTGCAGGAAAAAATCGCGGCAGTCGGCCGGGGCGCACTTCAAATAGGGATGGCCGCCGGCCCTGACCACCGCCTCATGCAGTGCCTCAAGCAACGGCATGGCCACCGGGTCGCCGCTGATGCGCACCAAATCCCCGGGCTTGACGCGGGTGGAAAAATTGACCAGCACATCGGCCAGTTTGGTGACATTCGGGTCGCGCATGAACAGGGCCTTATTTGTCTTCCGGGATGAAAATGGCGTGGCCGTCTTTCTTCAGCTTGCCCAAGGCCGCGTAGGCTTTCTTGGCGTCGTCCAAACGGTCTTCTTCGCTGGCCTTGGCACCTTCTTTGGCGGTGGCGGCCACTTGGTCGAGCATGTCGGCGTATTTCTTTTTCAGCTCATCGGTGTTGGCGGTGTCCGGCACATGCTCTTTGCATTTGGCCACGGCGCCGGCCACCCCGTTGAAGTCGGCGATGTTGTCCGCCTTCTTGTCGGCTTTGCCCACATTTTTCTTCAGCGCTTTGTAGTGCTTGTTCATCGTCGCCATCTCTTTGCCCAAGGGGGTTTCATCTTCTTGGCGCACTTCCGTCTTGGTCTTGCTGAACGGGCATTGGCCGGCCGGCGTGGCGGCCAGGGCGGCAACAGGGGCGAGGGCGAGCAACAGGGCGGCAATCAATGGGATGGGCATGAAGGCTCCTAGGGAAAAGGTGGACGGCATTGTGCCAGAAGAAGGCGAAAGCACCAAATAGAAAACGGCGCCCAAGCGCCGTTTTCCAAAACAGGTCCAAAACATGGGCAGGCAGTTATTTGATGTTGGCTTTGTACTTGGCCGGATCGGCCTGGAAGGCCTTGGGGCAGTTGCCGCAGCAGAAGCCGACCACCTTGCCTTCAAACACCAAGGTGTGGGCGGGATCCACCGGCTTGCCGGAAACCGGGCACACGGTGTTCACCGGCTTGGCGGCTGCCACCGGCGCGGCGGGTTTGGCTTCCGGCTTCACTTCCGATTTCACTTCCGGCTTCACCTCGGGCTTGGCTTCTTCCGGCTTGGCCAAGGCTGCATCAAAGGTGGCTTTGCTGGCGGCATCGGCAAAGGCCAGGGTCTTGCCTTCAAAGGTGCTGGTGATTTTCAGATTCACCGGCTTGCCGGAAACCGGGCACACCGTGTTGATCGGCGCATTGGGGTCGGGCAGCACGGCGGCAGGCGGCGTGGTGCCGTCGTCAATCATGGCCTTGGGCAAGGCGGTCTTGAGCTTGGCCACGCCTTCCGGCGTGGTTTTGCTGTTCCACAGGTAGATTTTTTCCAAGGCGGCCAGGGCGGCAACCTTGTCCAAGCCCGCATCGGTGATGCCGGTGCCGGTCAGGTTGAGCGAGGTCAGTTTCTTCAAGCCTGCCAACTTGCCAAGGCCGGCATCGGTCACGCCGGTGGCGCGCACATCCAGGGTTTCGAGCGCGGCCAGCTTGGCCACCGCATCCAAACCGGCATCGGTGATTTTGCTGCGGCCCAGGTTGAGTTGGGCGATGTTGCCGGACAAGGGCGCCAGCAAAGCCAACTCGGCATCGGTGGTGTTGGCCGACGGCGCGGTGAAGTCCACCATCAGCAGGTTGGAGCCCTGGGCCAGCGGTTGCACCGCCACTTGCTTGGCGCGCAGCGCCGACACGGCGGCGATGTCCACGGCCGGCACCGACGAAACCACTTCTTTCACCGGCTCGGCAGGGCCTGCGGCCTTGGGCGGGTTGGCCACCACGCGCTTGACTTCTTCCGGCGCGCCGGCAAGGTCAAAGGTGCCGTCAAACTTGGCGCCCGATGCAATCCACCATTTGATGGCGGCCAACTCGTCGGCCGAAGGCTGCGGCTTGTTTTTGGGCGGCATGTGGCCGTCTTCGTCCACGGGCGAATGCATGACCGTGAGCAACAGACTGTCGTCCGGCTTGCCGGGCACAAACACCGGGCCGTCGGAATCGACCGAGCCCTTGAGGAAGCCGGCCATGTCATGCAATTGCAGGCCGGCTTTTTTGTTCTCCGGACCGTGGCAGGACACGCAGCGGGCATCCATGATCGGCTTGATCACCACGCCGAAGGCGGATTCATCCTTGGCGGCGACCGGCTCAGCCTTCTTCTTGCCGAGCAAATCCTTGATGGGCTGTGGCAACCAAGCCGGCGCGTACTTGGACAGGAAGGTGTCGCCATGCACCATCTGGCCGCCCAGATGGCCCAAGGGCGCCAGCATGATGGCCGCAGCCATCAACACCACGCGGAAAGTCCACAACACGCCACGGCTGCGCAAACGCACGGCCAGGGCATGCAAAATGGCGGCCAACACGCAGCAACCGGCCATCCAGAAGCCCAGCACTTGATGGTTGTGCAATTCCTCCGAGGGCGGCTCAAATTCGTTCAAACGCCAGAAATAACCGACAAAGGCCGCCACCACGCCGCTGATCGCCAGCAACCAAGTGGCCAGCCCCACATAGGGGCGCGATTCTTCAAACCATTCCACCTTGCCCGAGCGCTTGCCATGGTGATAGGCGCGCCACAAAGCGGCCAACTCCAGGAAAATCACCCCGGTGATCAACCCGATGGGCAGATGCAGCAGCAAGGGGTGGAAGTGACCCAAAAAGCCCAACCAATTGGTGCCGGTGGGCGCGGCGACCTCGGCCGCTTGGGTGGCGACTGGGGCGGCGACTGGGGCGGCGGCCTGGGCGGCAGAGGCAACGGCTTCGGCAAGCGAAAGATAGAGGGATGTCATCATGCTCAGGATAATAAGGGGGAAAGAGTGAAACAAAATATACTCGGGATGCATCCTTAGGCTACTGGATTGCCCCGTTGCCCGCGTTGTTAGATGCCCGGGACCTGTTCGCCATTACACTTCACCTTGCGAAATTTTCCCCTTCCTCCTTGTTTGGAATTCCCCCATGAACCGCATCGCCCTGCTCGCCTGCCTGCTCATTGCCACTCCCGCCTTGGCCGACCCTGCCGCCACGCCTCCCCCGCCGGCCGGCCAGGCCGTGACCGATGTGGTGCGCACTGGCAACGGCGAATGGACCTATCAATCGGTGCCGAATTGGGCCCAATTGCCCGCCGGCGAATCTTGGCAGCCCACCCACGGTTCGATCGTCACCGACAAGGCCGGCAATGTGTACGCCTCGACCAACAGCAAGAGCG
>CAZVNU010000042.1:0-2734 GCA_964628335.1 uncultured Phycisphaeraceae bacterium | reverse complement strand
CCTGGTGTTCAAGGCCGACGGCACCTTCCTGCGCGCGATCAAGGGCTACCCCGCCGGCGGCGAAGGCTTCCACGGCATGGTCATGCACGAGGAAGAAGTGGACGGCAAAAAGGTGGAATACCTCTACGGCGCCTGCCTGGGTGCGCACGAAGTCGTCAAAATGATCGCCGAAACCGGCGAACATGTGCTGAAGATCAAGGCCCCCAAGGAAGACTACAAGGGGGGCAACTGGAACTGCACCGGCGTTGCGGTGGCCCCCGACGGCTCGATCTTCGTGACCGATGGCTACGGCAACTCGCGCATCCACAAATTCGACAAGACCGGCCAATACCTGCTGAGCTTCGCCGGCAAAGGCAAGGAAGACGGCAAGTGCGTGACCTGCCACACCTGCGCCATCGACCTGCGCGGCAAGGAGCCTCTGTTGCTGGTGGTGGACCGCGAGAACCGCCGCCTGTCGCACTTCGACCTCGACGGCAAGTTCGTCGCCCACCTCACCACCCACCTGCGCCGCCCCTGCTCGGTGTCGTTCTCCCCGGACAACAAGCATGTGGCCATCGCCGAGCTGGAAAGCCGCGTGACCATCATCAACGAGCGCAACACCCCGGTGGCCTTCCTAGGCGACAACCCGAACCGCGGCCACTGGGCCAACTACGGCGTGCCGCCGTCACAGTGGAAAGAAGCCATCTTCACCGCCCCCCACGGCGTGAGCTTTGACAAGAACAATGATTTGTTCGTGATGGATTGGAATTCCACCGGCCGCTTCAGCCGCTTGGTACGGGTGAAGTAAGGGAGGGTCGGCTTTAGCCGACCAGTTGCGCTTCCGTCATCAAGTCAAACGAAAAAACAAACCACCCCCGGCACGACTGTCGGGGGTGGTTTGTTTTTTACCCTCTTGGACAATCATTCATCTCTCCGGTCGGCTAAAGCCGACCCTCCTTTACCATCCCCCCATGCGCCCGCCCAACCAACTCACCAAAGCCCTCCCCCTGTTCCTGGGCATTGGCACCGGTATCCTGCTTGGCTTGCCGCGCGCCTTGCCCCAACTTGCGCCTTTGCAGATCGTGGGGTTTGCGGCATTCTTTCTTTTGGCGCATCGCTGCCGCCGCTTGCGCGAAGGCGTGGGTTTGGGCGCATTGGCCGGTTTGATCGCGGCGATTTCAGCCCTGCTGCTGGTACGGGTGCATGCGACGGCAGCCTTGGCTTTGCTGCTCTCCATTGCGCTCAACTACGCCCTCTTTGGCGGCCTGCTGCTGTGGCTTTTGCGGCGCGGGGCATTGGCGGCTTTTGTGGCCGGCGCGGGACTGATCACCCTTGGCGAATGGAGCATTGCCACCTTTGTGCCGCTGTTTGGCTCCGCCCAATACACCACCTGCCCATGGTCCGATTGGCCGATGCTGGCACGCCATGAAGCCGTCCTTGGCTCGGGTGGCACGCTGTGGCTGGTGGCCCTGCTTGGCGCAAGTCTGGCGGGCTTGGGGCTGCGTCCCCATCGCAAACAAGCGGGGCTGTTGTCGCTCCTCACTTGCGCCTTGGGATTGGGATTGAATGGGGTGGGTCGGGCCAGCGTGACACCCGCCGGCTCGGCTCGGGTGGCGGCGGTGGTCGGCCCCGCGTTCATGGCCTCACCAAGCGAGGTCGAAGCCGGCTACGCGGATTCCATTGAAAGCGCCATCAAACAAGGCGCAAGTGTGATGGTCTTGCCCGAATTGGCCCTCATCAGCGACAACCCAAGCAACGACCTGCTTTATTTTTCCGCCTTGGCCAAACGCCACCACCTCACCTTTGTCATCGGCACTTGGACGCGCAACATCAACCAAGCGGTCATCATTGATTCCAAGGGGCGCCTCTTGGCCACCCACACCAAAACCCATTGGGTGCCTTTCATGGAGCATTACGCCAAACAAGGCGATGGCAGCCCCACCGTGGCGCAACTGCCCAACGGCCCGCGCTTGGGGCTGATGATCTGCCAAGACGACAACTTCACCGATTTGGCCAATGCCACGGCCCGCGCCGGGGCGCAAATGTTCACCGTCCCCACCTTGGATTGGTCCGGCGTGGAGTTGGCCCACTTCACCAACGCCCGCCACCGCGCCCTGGAAACCGGCGTCGGTTTGGTGCGCGCCGCCCACGGCGGCATCGCGGCCATTTTTGCGCCTGATGGCACGGTTTTGGCAAAGCGCAATCATCTGACGCAAGGCAACGGGGTGATTGTGGCCGACCTGCCGCTGGCAGGCGCGCCGACGCCTTTTGTGAAATGGGGGAATGGGCCGTTGTTGGTTTTGGCCGGATTCAGCGTGGTGGGTGGATGGGTGATGGGGCGCAAACACGCACAACGCCTACAGCGTTGCGCGCAATAAACCAAGCCCACGGGTAGGCTCTGGCGAGCCAACCTGGGACTGCCACGGGTCATCCTTTCAGGATGAGCATTCCCCGGCTGAATCAGGCATAATCCAACGCTTCTTTCCCCCATACATAGCCGACTGTCCCCCGACCTTCCTTCTATGCCCACCGCCTACCCCGCCTTCCAAGATCACCTCACCAAAAACCTCGCCGACATCCGCGCCGCCGGCCTTTACAAAAACGAGCGCGTGATGACCAGCGCGCAAAATGCGCGGGTGGGTGTCACTTCCTCAGATCAACCGGTGCTGAATTTCTGCGCCAACAATTATCTTGGCATGGCCAGCCATCCGGCCATCGTCAAAGCGTCGTCTGAAGCGGGCGCCCAATGGGGCTA
>CAZVNU010000041.1:2494-11906 GCA_964628335.1 uncultured Phycisphaeraceae bacterium | reverse complement strand
CGCGGCATGACGCGCCGAAGGTCGTGGCGGGGTTCCTTGACCCGCCAGCCCTGGGTTTGACTGATTTGGGTCCAAGCCAAAGGCTTCCAACGCCTACAATTCCCCCTCTTGCAGCCGGCTTGCGCACGCGTAGCTCAACCGGATAGAGCATCGGTCTTCGAAACCGAAGGTTGCAGGTTCGACCCCCGCCGCGTGCACTGTTCCGCTTTTTGCCCCCGGCGCCCCCTCCCGGCGCCCCATTGGTCCTCCCCATGAGCCAAACTTCCGCCCCCTTGCGCTTGCCCTCCCGACTGCCCTTTTGGGCCAATCTGCAGTTGCTGATTTTGACCTTCATTCTGGTCGGCGTGGGCGGCGGGGTCACCAGCACCGACTCGGGCATGGCGGTGCCGGACTGGCCGGGCACCGGCGGCGAATTCATGCTGTTCTCGCCCTTCAAATTCTGGGCGCATGACATGGGGCGGGTGCTGGAACATTCACACCGGCTGATCGGCTCGGCCGTGGGCATGGCCGCCATCGCCGTGGCGGTGATCAACTGGAAGCATGCCGGCGAGCGCAAGTGGCTGCGCTGGCTGGGCCTGGCTTTGCTGGCCGGGGTGGTGCTGCAAGGCCTGCTTGGCGGCTTTCGGGTCAGCGACAACAGCCCGCTGCTGGCGGCCTTTCATGGCGTGTTTGGCCAACTGCTGTTTGCCTTGATGACTTTGAGCACCTTGGCCTGGAGCCGGGCTTGGCCGCAAAGCGCGGTGGCGTTGCCGGGCAAATTCGCTTCACGCTTGCTGCAAAAAATCTTGGTGGTGGCGCCGGTGATGGTGGTGGGCCTCTCGCTGGTCTATGCCGGCATGCGTGAAGCCCCGGCCCAGGAAAAACAAATGCAGTGGCACATGGACAAGTTCCTGCCGCCGTTCATCGCCGCGCTGTCGGCAGTGGTGCTGCTGACCGGCATGACTTTGCTCTCCGGCTGGCGCGCCTTGCGCCAAAACACTTGGAAGGACAAGAGCCGCTCCACCCGCACCCATGCCTGGCTGATGCTGGGCTTCCTGGCCCTGCAATTGTGCCTGGGCGCGGCCGTGCGCCATGGCCATGCCGAGCATGCGATCCAAGGGCTGACCATGGCGCCGGCGATGAGCCAGAAAAAGATCAATGCGCAGACCAATGCCCTGATGGCCGATCTGGCGGAAGCCGGCAAAACCGATCCCAAAGCCAAAGAGCGTTACCAAAAAATCGACACCAACCGGACCGGGGTTGACGACCAAGGCAACCCCATCCTGCCGGCCGGCAAAGTCCACCTGCATTACACCCACCGCCTGGTCGGCTATCTGATCGGCCTGATCGCCATCGGCTGGCTGGTGGTGCTCAAAAAGCGCAAGGCCTTGGTGCCGGTGCCCTTCCTGCCCAAACTGGCGCTGGGCGCTGCGGTCGGCCTGCAAATTGCCTTGGGCATGTTCACCGTGCTCAGTGGCGTGCATGCGGTGTACGCCACCTCGCATCAAACCGGCGGCGCGCTGCTGCTGGCGGCCACGGTGTGGTTGAGCGCGTGGTGCTGCTTGGCTTCGAACGAAAAGGCCTAAAGCCGCTGTGGGCCGCGAAGCGGCCCCCGTCCCTGGCCAGGGGTGCAACCCCTGGAATGATGACGCGAACGCTTTTCCACCCCGAAGGGGTGGCGCCCGCACTTCCTCCACCCCTTCGGGGTGGGATATTCTCCTCCCTGTTCCAGGGGTTGCACCCCTGGCCAGGAACAAGCACCGCTTCGCGGTGCAAACCCAAGTCCCCCTTCCCCATGTCCACCCCCGCCCTCGCCAACCCCCCCACCCGCTGGTCCGACACCAAAGCCCTCGTCAAGCCGCGCATCACGCGCATGGTGATGATCACGGCGGCGATCGGGTTCAAGTTGGGGTGGGATGTGGTGGAGCAGGGAACGCCCTCGGAAGTGATGCAGCGCGGCGGAAGCGTACACATGCAAGCAGATGGCAATTTTCATATTTACGCGCCGCCTGTCCCATGGCTCGCCTTTGGCATCGCCATCCTCGGCACGGGCATCGCCTGCATGGGCGCCTCGGCCCTCAACCAGTGGATGGAGCATGACACCGATGCGATGATGGACCGCACCAAGGATCGGCCGGTCGCCGCCGGTCGCTTCTCGCGCCCAACCGCCCTTTGGTCTGGCCTTGCACTCTCAGTGATTGGCTGCGCCACGGTGGCGCTCTCTGGCTTGCCACATTATTTCGCCTGGCTCAGCTGCGCCCTGACCGCCTTCACCGTCGTCTCCTACGCCTGGATGTACACCCCGCTCAAGCGCCGCAGCACGCTGGCGCTGCTGGTCGGCACCATCCCCGGCGCCACGCCACCGATGATCGGCTTCGCCGCCGCATGGGAACTCTCCGGCCGACCGCTGGGCGAACTGATGCACCAACCCGGCTTCTGGCTGCCCTTCCTCCTCATGGTCGTCTGGCAGGTGCCCCACTTCCTGGCCATCGCCTGGCTGTACCGCGAAGATTACGCCAAGGCCAAGTTGGCCATGCTGCCGGTGATTGATCCCTCCGGCGAGCGCACCTTCCGCCAGATTCTGATCGGTTGTTTGCTACTGCTGCCCATCGGCTTGCTGCCCACCGCCACCGGCATGAGCGGATCGGTCGCCTTTGTCACCGCGCTGGTGCTGGGGCTGGTCTTCCTGGCCCTTGGGGTGAGATTGGTGCTGGCGCCCACCGCCAAAAACGCGCGCATCCTGTTCTACGCTTCACTCATCTATCTGCCCTTGGTGTTGGCGGCGATGATGTTCAAAAAATAAAATCCATTCACGAGGGCGAGCCGCCCTCGATCCAGTAAAAACCATGCTCACCTCCCCCGCCATCGAAGTCCAAAACCTGTCCCACACCTACCCCGCCAAACGCGCCGCGCCGGCGCGACTGGCGCTCGATGGCGTGTCGCTCTCCGTCAAGCGCGGCGAGGTGTTCGGCGTCTTGGGCCCCAACGGCAGCGGCAAGTCCACCCTGTTCAACCTACTGTGTGGCGCGCTGGCTGCCAATGCCGACGCCTCCGTGCGCATGCTGGGCCTTGACCCGGTGGCGCAGTCCGCCATTTTGCGGCGCAAAATCGGCGTGGTGTTCCAAAACCCGGCGCTGGACAAAAAACTCACCTGCCGCGAAAACCTGGAATTCCACGGCATGCTGTTCGGCTTGTCCGGCGCCGGCCTGCGCCAAAAATCCGAGCACTGGCTGACCCGCTTGGGGCTGGCCGACCGCGCCAACGAACTGGCCGACCGCTTGTCCGGCGGTATGCGCCGCCGCCTGGAATTGGCCAAGGCTTTGCTGCCCGAGCCTGAGCTGCTGCTGATGGACGAGCCCGCCGCCGGCCTTGACCCCAATGCGGTGCGCCAATACTGGGACATCCTCCTGGAGTTGCGCGCCGAGATGAATTTGACCATCGTGCTCTCCACCCATCACATGGGCGAAGCCGACCGCTGCGACCGCCTGCTGGTGCTCTCGGGCGGCAAGCAGGTGGCGCTGGGCACACCCGGCGAACTCAAGGCGCAAATCGGCGGCCAGGTGGTGAGCGTGGAGCCGATGCCGGAAATGACGCTTGGTGAATTGGAAGGCGCCTTGGCCTCTGCCCTGGGCGTCACCCCGACTTTGTCCGGCAACCTAGCCCGCTTTGAAACTGGCGACCCGATCAACGCCATCACCCGGATCGCCCGACTGCTGCCCGGCAAATTCCGCCAGATTTCAGCGGCAGAGCCGGGCCTTGACGATGTGTTCCTGCGCCTGACCGGCAAGCCCTTGGGCGAGGACGAGGCCTTGGACTTGAAAGTGGTGAAGAAGAAGCATTGAGGGAGGGTCGGCTTTGGCCGACCACGCTACGCGCAAGTCCATCAAGAAATCAAATGGATGGCGAATAACTTGCGCTAGCCATCCGTTCTTTGCATTGCCTAAGTCCAACTGGTCGGCTAAAGCCGACCCTCCATTATTTTCTCAGCAACCGCAGCGCATTGAGCACCACCAGCACGGTGGAACCTTCATGCAACACCACCACCACGCTTAACTCCGCGTAGCCCAAAGCACCCAAGGGCGCCACCGCCGCCATCACGCCAAAGGCGATGAACAGATTCTGCTTGATGACCGTCCGCACCCACCGCGCCAGGCCGATGGCCTGCGGCAGGCGCTTAAGGTCGGTGCCCATCAGCACGATGTCGGCCGTTTCAATCGCCACCGCCGTGCCCATCGCGCCGATGGCAATGCCAAGGTCGGCGCGGGCCAGGGCCGGCGCATCGTTCACGCCGTCGCCGACCATGCCCACCGGGCCGTGGCTGTCGCTCAGGGCTGCGATGCGGTCCAGTTTGTCCTGCGGCAACAGATCGGCCTCCACCCGATCAATGCCCACTTGATGCCCCACCGACTTGGCCGCTTGGGCGTGGTCGCCGGACAAAATGGTCAGGGATTCCACCCCCATCGCACGCAGAGCCTGCACGGCTTGCGCGCTGTCGGCGCGCGGCTGGTCGCGCAGGCCGATCAAGCCGATCATCGAATCATTGGAACTCACCGCCACCACGGTCTGCCCATCGAGTTGCGCCGCTTGCACGGCAGCCGTCCACCAGCCGCCACCCTTGGGCGGGCGGCCGATGGCAATGGCCTGCCCTCCCACCTGGCCTTGAATGCCGTGCCCCGCCACTTGCGCCACTTGGGTGGCATGCAGCGTTTGCAAGCGCGCGGCCGTGGCACCGTCCGCTTTGGCGGCTTTGACGATGGCATCGGCCAGCGGATGGTTGGCATGCTGCTCGATGACGGCGGCCAGCGCCAACAATTCCTGCGGGGCGGACAAACAATCGGCGCCATGGGTGGCGGCGCAGGTGATGCCGCATTTTTCGCCGCGCACCGCCACCACCACCGGGCGGCCTTCGGTCAGAGTGCCGGTTTTGTCAAAACACAGGGCTTTCAATCGGCCCAAGGTTTCCAAATGCGCGCCGCCCTTGACCAGCACACCCAGGCGCGCGGCGCGGGCGATGCCGCACAGGGTGGCAGCCGGCACGCCGATGGCCAGGGCGCACGGCGAAGCGGCGGTCAAAAAGGCCATGGCGCGGTAGAACCAGCCGGTGTCGTTGCCTTCGGCATCGATGTGGCCGGCGAACAACTGCCAATAGGAATGGGCCTCCGACTGGATGAACAACGGCGGCAGCGCCGCAATCAGCAAAGCCGCCACCAGCACCGCCGGCACATAAAATTTCTCGATTTTGTCGGTCATCCGCTGGACCGGACTGCTTTCTTTTTGCGCCTCTTCCACCATCGTCACCACTTTGGCCAGCATGGTTTCGCCGGCCGCCTTGGTGGCGCGCAGCACCAATTTCCCGCCGCCATTGACGGTGCCGGCAAACACCTCATCGCCCACCGAGCGCGCCACCGGCACCGATTCGCCGGTCAAGGCCGATTGGTCGATTTCAGATTGGCCGTCCTCGATGGTGCCATCCATCGGCAGGCGGTCAAAAGGCCGCGCCAGCACGCGGTCGCCGATGACGATTTCCGCCACCGGCACTTCCGTGGCGACTCCCGCATCATCCAAACGCAAGGCGGTGGAAGGCGCAAGTTTGGCAAGCGAGTCGATCGCGCTGCGGGCCTGGCCCATGGCCAAGCCTTCGCCGGCCGCTCCGGCGCCGAAGAGGAACAGCAGAAAAGCGCCCTCTTCCGGGTGGCCCAGCAAGGCCGCGCCGACGGCGGCGATGAACATCAAAAAATCGACGCCGAGGCGCAACTTCAAGGTTTCCCGGATCGCCTCGGGAAAAGTGCCCAGACTGGTCAACACCGCCGCCGCCAGCAGCAAGAACCAGCGCAGCGCCTCCGGTCCGCCGTTTTGATGGGTCAAAAAACCGGCCAGCAACAGCAAGCCACCCAGCAGCACGCAGCCCAATTCGCTGCCTGGCCCGCGCCACCACGACCAGCGGCCGGGCTGGATGCCGGTGGCGGAACCGGGGGACGAGGCGGAATGGCGGCAGGCGTGGGACATGGGGACAATGTAGACGCGGCGCCCCGCCGCGTGGGGACCAAAAACCCAAAAAACAACGCGCGCGCCGAATCATCGGCGCGCGCGTTGTTTTCAATACGCCAGGATGGAACGCGGCGGGGCGCCGCTACTTTTTCACTTCACCACCCGCTGCGCCTTCAAAATCTTCTTCAGCGCCGCCTGGTTCTCCTTGCTCATTGCGCACAGCGGCAGGCGCACCTCGCCGGTGTCCAGACCCATCAGCTGCATCGCGTACTTCACCGGCACCGGATTGGTTTCGATGAACAGGTTCTTCATCAAGGGGAACAGCGAACGGTGGATGGCCAGCGCCGAAGCAAAATCACCCATCAGCGCGTTCGAGGCCAGTGCGACCACGCGGTCGGGCACGATGTTGGAGGCCACCGAGACCACACCCTTGGCGCCGACGGCGATCAGGGGCAAGGTCAGCGAGTCGTCGCCGGAAAGCATCGGGATGTCGCACACGCTGGCGATTTCGCCGGCCATGTCGAGCGAGCCGGTGGCTTCCTTGATGGCGACGATGTTGTCGTGCTTGTACAAGCGCGCCACGGTGGCGGGCGTCATCGTGATGTTGGTGCGGCCGGGGATGTTGTACAAAATGATCGGCAAATCCACGGTGTCGGCCACCGTCATGAAGTGGCGGTACAGACCTTCCTGGGTCGGCTTGTTGTAATAGGGATTGACCATCAAGGCGCCGTCGGCGCCGGCCTTCTTGGCGTGCTTGGTGTAGTCCACCGCCTCGGCGGTGCAGTTCGAGCCGGTGCCGGCGATCACCTGCACCCGCCCCTTGGCCGCCTTGACGGCGGTTTCAATCACCTTGCAATGCTCGTCATGCGAAAGCGTGGGCGACTCGCCGGTGGTGCCCACCGGCACGATGCCAGTCACGCCGGCCTTGACTTGCGCCTGGATATTCGCCCTGAAACGGGTGAAATCGACCTTGCCCTTGGCAAAGGGGGTGACCAGGGCGGTGTAGGTTCCTTCGATGGCGGCGGACGACAAGGGCATGGTGGCTCCGGGTGAAAACAAAAGAGGCGGCCATTTTACGGGCTTTTCTTGGACTTGGGCCTGATCCCCCCCTATCATCCCCCCTCCATGGCCGCCGACACACCCCCCACCCGCATCGTTGAAATTTCCGCCAACCTGGACGACCGCACCGGTGAAGAAGTGGCCGCTGCCATGGAAGCCTTGCTCGCCGCCGGCGCCTTGGAGGTGTGGGCACTGCCGATCCTGATGAAAAAAGGCCGCCCCGGGTTCGTTTTGACCCTGCTGTGCGCCGCCGAAGACCGCGAAGACATGGCCGAAGCCCTGCTCGCCGAGACCGGCGCTTTTGGCTGCCGCTATTTGCTCAAGGACCGGCTGGTACTCAAGCGTTCGCATGAAACCGTGTCCACCCGCTTTGGCAAGATGCGCATGAAAATCGGCGAACACGGCGGGCGCATCGTGGCCTGCAAACCGGAATATGAAGACGCCAAGACGGCCGCCAAAACCCACCGCGTGCCGGTGCGTCGCGTGCTGGAAGCCGCCCGCGTGGCCTGGGCCAAAACCCAGGAATCCACCCACTAGCCGCGCCCATGCCGACTTACCACCCTTGGGTCCGCGCCTTGGCCGACGGCCTGCGCCGCAAGTGCGCCGTGGTTGAGGGCGATGCGCTGCTGCTGGCGGTTTCGGGCGGGGCGGATTCGGTGGCCCTGCTGCGGGCGGCGGCGCTGTTGGCCCCCAAGCGCGGCTGGCACTTGAAACTGGCGGTGGCCCATGTGCACCACGGGGTGCGCCAAGAGGCGGAAGAAGAAGCGCGCTTCGTCAAAACACTGGCCAAGGAACTAAACCTGCCGTTTTACCGGGCGGATTTGGATGCCGGCGCATTCAAAGGGCGCAATTTGGAAGACGCCATGCGCGACGCGCGCTACGGCGCCTTGGCGCACATCGCCCGCATCCGGGGCTTCGGCTGCATCGCCACCGCGCACCACGCCGACGACCAGTTGGAAACCCTGCTGCTGCGCCTGTGCCGGGGCTGCCAGCCGGAGGCTCTGGCCGGCATGCGCTGGAGCCGGCCACTGGAAGAACTGCGCCTGATCCGCCCGCTGCTTGGCATGCAACATGCCGATGCGCTTGATTTTTTGCGTGCGCTCAAGCAGGACTGGCGCGAAGACGCCGGCAATGCGGATGAGCGCCAAGCGCGGGCCAGGCTCCGCCTCAAGGTGATTCCGGTGCTCAAGGAACTGCACCCGCAGGCGGCACTCAAGGCGGTGGCGTTGGCGGAGGCTATGGGAGGGTCGGCTTTGGCCGACCAGCTCGCACGCACGGCCACACTTCCCCTTGGAGCATGTGGCGATGGCGGCATGCCTGCGACTCTTTCTTCAGCCTCAAGCGCAACAGGTCGGTCAAGGCCGACTCTCCCGCGCGCGCACGCCCGCGCGCTGGCACCGGCGGACTTGCGCCAACGCCTCAAGGAACTGCTGCACGCCCACGGCGTGAAGCGCGTGAACGCGGCGTTGCTGGCGCAGGCGGCGCATATGGCCGCCGACCATCATGGCAAGACCCGGGCGATGGATTTGCCAGGTGGCCGGAAACTGGAAATTTCACGCCTTGAAATCCGAGTGCAGGCATGACAAAAGCCGCGCGGATGCGCGGCCTTGATCATGACTGCCGAAGATTTTGAAGAATCAACGTTCCCACTTCACGGACTTGGCGTCGGGGAATTGCGTTTCCAAATCGTAATGCGAGCGCGACTCGGGCTCGAACAGGTGGATCATGATGTCCACCAGATCCAGCACCACCCAGGTGGTGTTGGTGTCGGCATCCATCCGGTACAGCGGGTGATCGCGCTCACCACCCAACGCTTCCATGCTTTGGGCCACCGCCTTCAACTGGCGGTTGGAGATGCCGGTGGCCAACACCATGAAGCGGGTCAGGGGCGAATGGCCGGTCACATTTTGCACCCGCACATCGGTGCAATGCAGGTCGCTGGCCAAGCGGGCCAAGTCAATGGCCAAATCGCGGGCGGGATCGGCCGGCAAGGTCGGCGCTTTGGAAACGGGCGGGCGGGTGGCTTGGGGTGCGGCCTTGGGCGCGGCTTTGGGCGCGACGGCTTTTTTCACCGGGGCCTTGGCAACGACCTTCTTGACTGGCTTCACCACTGCCTTGACGGCTGCCTTTTTAACGATGGCCTTTTTGACCAATGTTTTTTTGACGGCCGCTTTCTTGGCCGGGGCTTTGGCCACGGGCTTGGCGACGGCTTTGATCGCGACCTTTTTCGCGACCGGCTTCACGGTTTTCGCGACGGCTTTTTTAACCACTTTGGCAGCGGCCTTCTTCACCCCTTTCTTGGCGACTTTTTTTGCCGCTTTTTTGGCAACGGGCTTGGCGGGGGTGGACTTTTTAACGGTTTTCTTTTTGAGGGTGGCCATAGGGT
>CAZVNU010000041.1:0-2394 GCA_964628335.1 uncultured Phycisphaeraceae bacterium | reverse complement strand
GGCTTGGCGGGGGTGGACTTTTTAACGGTTTTCTTTTTGAGGGTGGCCATAGGGTGGGCAGAATAGGGCAAAGACAAAACCTGCGGTGCGCCCAAGGATGGACAGGCCGCAGGTTTTGTGAAAATTCACGGGAGAGTCAGATCGACTCGCTGGCGCACTTGGCGCACTTGGCGCACTTAGGGGCGGCACACTTAGGCGCCGAAACCGAAGGAACCGGTTTCTTCGCGGCGGCGCATGCCTTCGAACTTCTTGGGGGCGGCCAAGCGGCGGCGCTCGCGCTGACGGATTTCAGAAGGCTTTTCATAGAACATGCGCTTCTTGGTTTCCTTGGTCAGGCCTTCCTTTTCGCAGACTTTCTTGAAGCGACGGAGCATTTGTTCGGCGGTTTCGCCGGAACGGGCCTTGAGGGAGATTGCCATGGAGAATTCCTTGGAGGGGTCTAACAGGGGTCAGGGACAAAAAATAAAGGGTGGGTATTGTGCCCGAAGCCGGCGTTTTCTGCAAACGCGAGGGCCAAACCGGGAAATTCCACGAAGTTTCAACAGGACCGGGCGGCTTTTGGCCGGGCCCGCCATTGCGTCAACTCCCCTGCCGACAAGCAATTCACCACATCTTTGGCCGCTGCCCCGGCTCGCCTGGCGGTCGCAATGCCGTAGCGGAGCAAATGCAAATCCCCCGGGTGGTGGGCATCGGTGTTGATGGAGAGTTTGCAGCCATGGGTCAGCGCGGTGCGGGCATGCACATCGCTCAAGTCAAGGCGAATGGGGTTGCTGTTGATTTCAAGGGCGGTGTTGCAGGCGGCGCAGGCTTTGGCCAAAGCCACCATGTCGGGCTCCAAGCCGGCGCGCAGGCCGACCTTGCGGCCGGTGGGGTGACCGATCACATGCACCAAAGGATGCTCGGCGGCGGCAATCAGCCGGCGGGTGGCCACCGCGCTCTCTTGCGACAAGGCCGCATGCGGACTGGCCACCACCCAATCCAATTGCGCCAGGATTTCGTCGGGATAATCCAGACTGCCGTCGGAAAGGATGTCCACCTCGCTGCCCATCAGCAGCGTGATGCCGCCGGCCATTTCCGCCGCCACCTGCCGCACCGCCTTGAGATGGGCCAGCAGGCGCTCGATGGACAGGCCGTTGCCGGGAATGGAGCTGCGCGAATGGTCGGTGACCGCCACCGTGTGGCAGCCGCGCTTGAGGGCGTTCTCCGCCAATTCGCGGATGGTCATCACCCCGTCGGAAGCCAGTGTATGGCTGTGCAATTCGGCTTTGATATCGGCCATTTCGATCAATTTGGGCAGCGCGCAGCCCCCGGCAGCGGCTAGTTCAGCCAGGGCGATTTCGCCGCGGTCCTCGCGCAATTCCGGCGGGATGAACGCCAATCCCAAAGCGGCATGAATATCGGATTCGCTGGCAGAGGCCACGCATTGGGAGGCGCCCTCCTTGAACAGGCCGTATTCGTTCAGTTTCATGCCCTTGGCAATGGCCCGTTCGCGCAGCCGCACATTGTGCTCCTTGCTGCCGGTGAAATAAGCCAGCGCGGCGCCGAAGGATTCCAGCGCCACCACCCGCACATCCACCTGCACCCCGCCAAGCCCCAGGCGCACGCTGCATTGGGTCTCGCCCCGGCCGATCACCAGCCCCACCCAGGGATGCTTGACGAAAGCGTCGAAAATGGCCGGCGCGACCGTCGCCGGGGCGCCCACCAGCAAATCCAAGTCCCCCACCGATTCTTTGCCCCGGCGCGCGCTGCCGGCGTATTCCACCCGCTCAACCCCGGGCTGGTTGCGCAAAAAAGCCACCAGCGCGTCGGCCCGGCCCACGGCTTCATCCAATCGCAACCGATGGGCGGCAGCCGCCATCAGTGTGAGGTTTTTTTTCAGCGTCTCGACCTTTTTGGCGCCAAAGCCCTTGAGCTCCACCAAGGAGCCATCTTCGGCCTTGTGGCGCAGCATGGCCACGCTCACCACGCCGGCCTCCTGCCACAGTTGGGCCACCGTCTTGGGCCCCAAGCCCGGCACCCCCAGCAGTTCAATCACCCCCGGCGGCACCTTGGCCTTCATCGCCTCGTGCTCGGCGATCACCCCGCTATTGGCCAGTTCCACCACTTTATCCGCCACACCCTTGCCCACGCCGTCAATGGCCAGCAAGTCCTTGGCACAGAGTTGGGCGGCATCTTGCGGCAGTTCTTCAAACACCCGGGCGGCGCGCTCCAGGGCGATGGCTTTGAACTTGTTTTCGCCAAGCAGGGCCGACAAGGCGGCCATTTCGGTGAAGCGGGCGGCAAGGGTGGCGTTGAAGGACATGCGGAGAGTTTAGGGACAGACCTTTTCATGGGCAGGTCTGGCGGGTGATGGAGCGCGGGTGTCCCCACCCGCAAATGCCGCCCGGGGCTCAA
>CAZVNU010000040.1:5916-12034 GCA_964628335.1 uncultured Phycisphaeraceae bacterium | reverse complement strand
TGCGCGCCCATTGCGCCAAGGAATTGCCGGCCTTCAAAGTCCCCAAGGAAATCCGCCTGGTCGAACAACTGCCGCGCAATCCGACCGGCAAGATCCTGCGGCGTGAATTGAAGGCGTAAACCGGGAGGGCGGCCACGATGGTCAATCCGGCGAAGGCATAGGTCTTCAGCCCGGACTCGGTGGTCTTGCCCAACCCCACCTCGTCGGCCAGGATCACGCCCTTTTGCAGCGGGTTTTGCAGGGCGAACAAGGCCGCTTCGACCTGGTGCGGGTTCAGGTCCACGCGGGAATCGAACAGCGACTGGCCCAGGCGCTCCAATTCCCCGAGCGGGCCTTGGCGCTTGAACCCGGGAACGCGGGACACCAGTCCCGCTGAAAAAAGGAATGCCTCAAAGAAGCGGGACTGGTGTCCCGCGTTCCCGGGCGCAAGCGCGCCCATGCCACCCTACAACTCATCCGCCGTCACCACCATCTTGTAGTCCACCGCCAGCGCCTTGAAGTGCGCCTGTGCACATTCAACCTTGGCCCGCTCGGAGAAGCGCAATTGGCCCTTGTCGGAACAACCCTTGGTCTCACGCACCAGGAACAGGCGCGGCTCGCCGTTCCCGTCCTTCTTCACCAAGGCCCAGTCCGGGTTGTAGTCCCCCACCGGCGTCGGCACCTTGAACGACCTTGGCAGCTTGACGAAGCACACCACATCCTCCAACTTGTCCAACTGCTCGGCAAAGCGCTTCTCAGTGTCGGAGTCGCACTCCACCGGGTTGATGGCCGCGCGCTCCGGGCAATGCACCAGGCGGTCGGTCAAGGCTTGGATTTCCTCATTGCCCTGCTCATCCAGGCGCAATTGCTCGAAGGCGACGCCCGCCACCGGTTCGATGGGATGGTACTCAACGCCTTTCACCACCGTCTGCGCCAGCAAGTCGGAGAGGATGGCCGCCACCTCGTCCAGAAAGCGCTGGGGGTTGCGGGCGAAATCCTCCAACCGGCCGCAGCGGGCCAGGATTTGCGCCAAGGTGCCGCGCTTCAGATCCGTCCGGTTCTGCAGGAACAAAATCGGGTCCGGCCATTCGCCAGCCGCCGACAACACCTTGGACTGCCGGGAGCGCGTCGCGTGCGCCTCCACCCCGCGCGCCGTCACTTCGGCGCGGCCTTCGTCGATGAAGGCCTCCATCTTGATTTCCGGCATCAGTTTGATTTGCGTCACCGCCGCCTTCACCAGCGCCTCGCCGTCAAAGGCCACGCGGTAGCGCGTCTTGCGGGAAATCTTTTCCCACAGATCCATGAAATCCTTGCTTTGCGACACCCGCTTGTTGAGGCGCACGCTCTCGCGCGGGCGATCCTCGCGCGCCATCTTGGACAAGCGGTGGTCATTCAACACTTTTTCAATCTCGGTGGAGAGCGGGCGCACCTCTTCCGGCAGCCACGCCGCCAAATCCGCCAGGTCCTTGCCGGGAACCAATGCACCGTCGCCCTCCAACACGCCCACCGCGCGCAGGGTTTCCCACAAGGCTTTGGCCTGCTCGAAACCCAAGACTTGCGCTTGCCCGTCCTTGGTTTTCTCCAACGCGGCGAAAGCCTCGGGCAGCACCTTGCCGAAGGTGGCGCCGCATTCCTCCTGCAATTCGGTTTGCAGGGCCTTGGCGAAACTGGCGTAGTCCTCGGCCCCCACCACCGTCAGATCGTTGAGCCGTTCGTCCATCACGCGCAAACCCGCGTCGTCCACCGGCAGGCGCAAGCCGCGGCCCAGTTCCTGGCGGCGGCGGGTGACGGTTTGCGCGCCGCCGAGTTTGCAGATTTGGAACACATTGGGGTTGTCCCAGCCCTCGCGCAGGGCGGAGTGGCTGAACAAAAAGCGCAGCGGCTCGGCCGGGTCGAGCAGTCGCCCCTTGTCGCGCATGATGAGTTCGTAGGCGTCGTTGTCGTCGGCGGTGGCCCGACCCTCCGTGGATTCCTTGGCCTGCTTGCTCTTCTTGTCCTTGGCGAAGTAACCGTCGTGGAGTTTTTCAATCGGCAGTTGCGCCGTCGGCATTCCGGCAAAGCGCGGTTGTTTGACGAGGTCGCGCAAGGCTTCCTCGAACCACCTCGCCACCTTACCCGGCCCCGGAGAACCGGCGTCGTCGTACACGCGGTAATCCGCCACGCGGTCAAGGAAGAACAACGACAGCACCTTGATGCGCCGCTGGTCCAAACGACTCGCCACATGCAGTTCTTTTTCGAGGTGCTTCTCGACGGTCTTGCGCACCATCAGTTTCAGCAGTTCATCGCCCAGGCCGCCGAGTTCCTGGCCCTCGGCCAGTTCATGGCCGCTGGACAGGGTGACGCACTTGCGCGAGAAGTCCACCTGTTCGACGAACAGCCCACGGTAAGGCTCGTGTTCTTTGGATGTGATGAACAAATCCTCGCCACCCTTGACCGTCTTGCTCTTCTGGCTGGCGCCGTCCTTGCCCGCCACCAGCAGGCGCAATTTCGCCTCCGGCTTCTTGGTCTTGCCATAGCCCACGCTCTCCACCTTGAGGTACGCCCCCGGCGGCAGCGTGCCGCCCAAGCCCACCGACGCCACCACGATGCCCTTGACCAGTTTCAACTGCCGCGCCTTCACCGGGCCCAGGCGGTAGACCACATTGAATGGCTCCTTGTGGGTGGCGGAAAAGCGCAGCGTCATCAGCGGGTTGAGGCGGCGCAGGGCGGCCTTGGCCTTGTCGGTGCCGTCCACGCTTTGCGGCTCGTCCACGATGACGATGGGGTTGCAGGCCTGCATGAAGTCGATGGGCGCGCGGCCGCCGGGCAGGGCGTCGGAAGGTTTGTAGATGACATTGCTTGTGGCATGGGCACCTTGCCCATGGGCTGTGGATGGATTGGATGGGTCGGAAGAGATTCCATCCGCACCATCCATACCCACGGGCAGGGCGCCCGTGCCACTGTCCTTCACGAACGCCTGCACATTGATGACGCACACCGTCGGGCAACTCGCCCGCGCGAAGGCCGCCAATTGCGCCGGCTTCTTGCCGTCGTAGACGAAGAAGTCCAATGGCTCACCACCGTAGATATCGCGCAGGTGTTTTTCGGTGGCCGTCATCGATTGCAGCACCCCCTCGCGGATGGCCACCGACGGCACCACCACCACGAACTTGCTCCAGCCGTAATCGGCGTGCAGTTGGCGGATGGCACGCAGGTACACATAGGTCTTGCCGGTGCCCGTCTCCATCTCCACCGTGTAATTGAGCGGGGCGGAGGCGCCGGAATCATCGGGGTCTTTCGGCAGCAGCGTGCTGTCGGGCAGCAGGCCCTGCTTCTCCTGCACCAGGCGCAAGTTCCTGAGCAGTTGCGCCCGCGACAGGTCGAGACGGTTGCCGGTGCCCAGCTCGGTTTGGTACAGGCCTGCGCCGCCGGCCCCCACCACGAAGGAGTGGGCCCCCGCCGCCCGCGGCTGGCCGGCGAACAGCCCGGACAGCGCCTCGATGGCGGCCAGTTGGAACTTCTGATGGGGGTCGAATTGGAGGGAGATGGACATGGAGAAAATGAAGGGAAACGCTTGCGCCCGGGAACGCGGGTCACCAGACCCGCAGAAAACAAGAACAGCCACGAGCAGCGGGACTGGTGTCCCGCGTTCCCGGGTTACACCACCCGCAATTCAATCCCCTTCTGCCGGTAAAACGCCGCCGCATTGGCCTTGGCGGCGTCGTCAGCCAAGGCGCCGTCCAAGCACACCACGCGGGTGGGCACGGGCGAAAGCGCCGCGATGGCTTCCAGCGTTTCAAGCTTCGCGTGCGCGTCCAGACACAGCACCCACTGGCGGTCGGCCACGCCGAAGCAGGACTGGCCGTTCACGGTGAACTTCTCCACCGCCGCCGTGGGCGCGAAGCCGGCCTTGATGAGGATTTCGTAGAGCAGGTCCTGTTCGGTGCGGCCGGGGAGGGTGGAGTCGGCGTGTTGCTTCACCTGCAACTCCAATTGCGCCATGGTGGAGGCGGCCGGGTTCCAGGCGGAGAAGTTGCTGGTGTCGAGGGTGAAGGCGCGGAAGCCGAAGTCGGGGGTGGCATGGGCACCTTGCCCATGGGCTGTGGATGGGTTGGATGGTGTGGATGAAAACAAACCCATCCCCACGGGCGGGGCGCCCGTGCCACTTCCAGCCAATTTCTTCCCCGCCCGCCGCACGCGCTCGCGGGTGATGTGGGCGATGGTGGGGAAGCCGGCCTTGCGGGCCGGCGAGTCTTGAGGCGTGGGCTCGGGGAGTTGGACGAGGATGAACTTGCGGTTGCCGCCGTCGAGGGCGTTTTGGGCCATCACGGCGTGGGCGGTGGTGCCGGAGCCGGCGAAGAAGTCGAGGATGAGGGAGGAGGGGGAGGTGGCGATTTCCAACATTCTTCGAATAAGTCGCGTTGGCTTCGGAGTATCAAATGGGCTTTTCCCCTCAAAAATTTCCTGCACCTCTTTCTTACTTTCATCCGTATGGCCCACCTCTGAAAACGGCCACCAAGCGGAGGCTACACGCCCTTGTTTCACTTCGGACAAAAAGCGTTTGGCTGCTGGCCTGCTCGTTCCATCTGCACCGAACCAAACACGCCCATCCTCAATCATCTTCTCCATCTCTTTTTCCGGATGGCGCCAACTTGCACCATCTGGGGGATAAAACTTCTCTCCGGTAGTTGGCGAAACGATCGCGTAACGATCTCTTTCGCGGTGCTCACTACGGGTCAAGTTGTCCGAGCGCCAACGCCCTCGCGGATCACTGTCTGGATTTTTGTAAACAGCATCTTGCTCTTCTGTCCTTGCCAATAAGTTGGGCAGAAATGCCTCAGTTTTCTGATAAATGACCACATGATCGTGCATCGCCGGAATGCCTTTTGCGTCGCTCGATACCGAGTATCGCTTCTGCCAAATTGCATTCCCCACAAAATTCTCCCCCCCAAACACCTCATCCAAAACCATCCTCAAATGCGCCACCTCATTGTCATCAATGGAGACAAAAATCATCCCATCATCGCGCAAAAGATTCCTTGCCAACACCAACCGCGGCACCATCAAATTCAACCAGTTTGAATGCTTCTTTCCGCTCGTCTCCCCATTGCTGACCTTCCACCGCCCATCCTCATCCACCTGCCCCGTCATCTGCTTGTACGACGCCAAGGGCTCCGCATAATCATCCGGGTAAACAAAATCCTGCCCCGTGTTGTACGGCGGATCGATGTAAATCATCTTGATCTTCCCATGGTACGACCGCTGGAGCACCTTGAGCACCTCCAGGTTGTCGCCCTCGATGATGGCATTCTGCGTGGTGTCGAAATCCACCGACTCCCCCGGCACCGGCCGCAAGGTGGCGGTGGTCGGCTTGCCCGCCAAGCGCATGGCCTCCTGCTTGCCGGCCCAGTTGAGGCCGAACCGCTCGCGCTCCACCGCGCAGGCTTCGCCCAGGGCTTCCTTCAGTTTGTCGGGGTTGAGGCTGCCGTCGAGGTTGAACGCCTCCGGAATGCAGGCGCGCACTTGCGCGAGTTTGTCTTGCGCCAGGTCGGGGGAGGCGGCGGGGATGGCGGCGGGAATGGGCAAAGGGATGGACATTCCGAATAGTTTAGTTCGATTTATCGTCTTGACCAGTCAAATCCATCCGCTTTACTTGGGCTGCGCGCACAAACTGCCCTTTATGCCCAAGGCGCAACACAACAAGGACTACCGCCTCTTCCGGACGCTCCTGTCCGCATTCCGGAAAGAAGCCGACCTGACCCAATGGGAACTGGCTGACGCGCTCGGCAAAACCCAGACCTTCGTCAGCCAATCCGAACGCGGCTCCCGCCGCGTGGACTTCGTCGAATTCATCGCCTGGGCTCGCGCCTGCGGCAAGCCGCCGCAAGACGCCCTCAAACGCTACGAGGCGCTGGCCCATCCCGACAAGTCAAACACCTTGACCGTCTACCCCGACGGCCCCCTCCCCTACTTCCTGCTCCACCAAGGCACCGACGCCGAAAAACTGGAGCTTGCCAAGAAGATCCTTGAATTGGCGCAATCGCCGGTGGCACCCAAAGTGCCCGTTGGCAAGCAGAAAAAGAAAAACCCTTGACCCCCTCCCCCCAACGGGGATATCGTCTTGGCGGAACTGGAACCCCTGTCCGACGATGATGGGGCC
>CAZVNU010000040.1:0-5906 GCA_964628335.1 uncultured Phycisphaeraceae bacterium | reverse complement strand
GCCATCCTCCGCCACATATGCATCAAAACGAATGGCCGCCCACCGCCTCCAGCATGCTTTCATGCAGTTTTTTGGCGTTGGCCATCAGCCAATCCATCTTGCGGCGGATCACCGCCAGCATCAGGTCGCCGCGGATGCCGCCAAAGGCGCCGCGCGAGGCGATGGGCAGCAGCACTTCGATGACCATGGCTTCGGCCATCAGCCACGGCACGGCCTGCATCCGGCTTGGCTCCATGCCGGTTTCGCGCAGGTAGCCGCGCATGAAGGATTGGAACCTGGCCACATCCAGGTCGTCAGGCCACTGGGAGGGATCCGAGCCGCCCACCGCCGAAAATTGCAGCGCGCCGGTGGCCACATCCAGCAACGGATTTTGCAGGCGGATGGAGTCGTAGTCCACCACGCCGATCACCTTGCGGTCCTTGTTGTACAGCAGGTTGCCGGGGTGCCAATCGCCATGGCAGATTTTCTCGTCGCCCTGGTTGGCGCCAAGGTCGTCGGCCATGTCGGCGGCGGTTTTCAAATCGCGTTGCAACGCATCCAAATGGGCCAGACCATCGGCCAGCACCTTGGGCGGCAGCACTTTGGCAAAGGTTTCCCGGGCCCGGTCAAAGGCCCGCGGCGCCACCGGTGATTGGTGAAAACTGCCATGCGGCGCATCCTGCGGCCGTTCAAAATCCTCCAGCACCTTGTGCATGCGCCCCAGCGCCCGGCCGGCGGAACCGGCGGCCTCGGGCGAGCGGTCGAAGGGTTCGCCGGGCACGAACAGGAACAATTCATACAAATGGCCGCCCAAATGCACCAGGGTCGAATTGCTGCGGCGGGTGCCCACCAACGGCGGCGAAGGAAAGCGGGCCACCGCCAAATGGCGCTGCACGCGGTGGGCCACGATGATGCGGCTGCGCGTCTCGTCGGTGGCCTCGCGCCGTTTGAGCAAAAACACCCCGGCCTCGGTGGCCATCACCGCCTTGGGCGACCGCCGCGAACCGCGCTTGAAGGCCTCGATGCGCTTGATGGTGCCCAAGTCGTAATGTGACAGCACCAGCGGCAATTCATTCCAGCCGTAACCCAAACCCTGCTCATCCGACACCGCCGGCATGATCGCCGACTTGCTCGCCTTGGATTCCAACTTGATGGCCGCTTGGCCGAACTGAGTCTTTGATGCGATGGGCTCAGTGAGCAGCGTGGAATAATCCGCCGTCATCTCGGCGGCATCGGGCTGCCCCGCACCCATTTGGGAGGGGACCACCAACGGGGCTTTGGAATCCAAACCCAAATCCAGGCTCTCGCCCGCATAAGAAACTTCGGATGGATCAGGTTGGTTGAATTCGGCCATAAAACACCCTTATGCGCAAGAAAGGACATGCCTGTCGGCGGGACGCCAGGAGGACAACAAGTGAAGCGAGTGATCCTGATGAATCTCAACGCACGCCCCCAAGAAGGGCTCACTCTGCGTTCTGCACCTGCTCCTTGATGCGGTCGATGCGGGTTTTGAGTTCGACGACGCCCCGGGCAATGGCCCCGTCCGCAGCCTTGCTGCCGATGGTATTGGCCTCGCGCAGCATTTCCTGCGCCAAAAAGTCCAGCTTGCGGCCGGCGCCGCCATCACTGGGAACGCTCTTGGCATTCATGATGGCGCGGAATTGGGCCACATGCCCTTCCAGGCGCGAAAGTTCCTCTGAAATGTCGCAACGGTCCGCATACAGAGCGACTTCGCGCAGCAATTGCTCCTCGTTGACCTTGAGTTGCGCCGAAGCCAGCAATTCCGCCACCCGGGTGCGCAAACGGGCATGGTGTTCCTGGATGGTGTCCGGGGCGCGCTTGGCGATTTCCGCGCGCACCGCCACCATCGCCGCCAGGTTGCCTTCCAGATCGGCGGCCAGCGCGCGCCCCTCATGCTCGCGCATGGCGAAGAATTTTTCCACCGCCTTGTCAAGCAGCCCCAGCACCACGGGGCGCAACCGTTCGGCAAAACCTTCCTCCGCCTCCGGTGCGGCCATCACGCCCGGCACGCGCAGCAGCGCCGCCAAGTCAATGGTCGTTCCCTCGGCCCGCACCGCCTCAAGTTGCTTGACCAGCGAAGCCAGCACTTCGGTGCGGATGTGCAGACCGTCTTTGGCCTTGTCCGCATGCAGGCGCACGGTGAGCGCCACCGATCCGCGCGCGATGCGCCTGCGCAGAAGCGCCTCCATTTCGGATTCCAAGCCCGCCAATTGATCCGGCAAGCGGGTGGAGAGTTTGAAGAATTTGTTGTTGACACTGCGCAATTCCAAGGTGATGGCCACGCCATCGAGCGCATCCGCCGCGTCGCCAAAACCGGTCATGGAAAGGATCATGGTAAGACTCGATGCAAAGAAAAGAAAAAGGCCGCGAAGGGATACCTCCGCGGCCAAAAAGAATCGTTTTTATTGGACGGGCACGGGTGCGGCAGGAGCGGCAACGGGAGCAGCCGGGGCATCCGCAACGGCAGGAGCCGCCTTGGCCGGTGCGACCTCAGGCGTTGCCGCATCGACGACGGGCGTGGCGCCTGCGGGGGGCACCAGCGTGGGCTCTTGGGGGCCCACCGGCACGGTATGGGCGGCGCGCGAAGCCCAAATCAGCCCCATGGCCAAACCAATGAACAGCACGAAAGAAATGATGGTGGCCATGCTGAGCACATTGCCGATGCCCGCCCCCCCCACCACCGACTGCGCGCTGCCGGAACCGGCGCCGCCGCCGAATGCCGCCGACAGGCCGCCGCCCTTGGGGCGCTGGATCAGGATCACCAGGATGAGGAACAGCGTCACCGCGACAAACAGCGCGGCCAAGAGATGGATGTGGGCGGGGATATTGGCGAGGGGCAGCATGCAAAAAACCAAAAGCGGAAGGAAAATCAAGCGAAACGCCGGGACGCCTTACTTGGCGGCGGCCACGATGGCGGCGAAATCGTCGGGCTTGAGCGATGCACCACCGACCAAGCCACCATCAATGTCGGGCTGGCCCAGCAACTCAGCGGCATTGGCGGCATTCATCGAGCCGCCGTATTGGATGCGCACGGCATCGGCGACTTGCGCCCCGAACATGGCGGCCAAGTGCGCGCGGATGGCTTTGTGGGCGGCCTGCGCATCGGCCGGGGTGGCGGTCTTGCCGGTGCCGATGGCCCACACGGGTTCGTAGGCCACCACCACATCCTTCATCTGCTCGGGCTTGATGCCGGCCAGCCCCAAGGACAGTTGGCCGGCATTGATGGCGTCGGTCTTGCCGCTTTCACGCTCTGCCAGCAATTCGCCGATGCAGAACATGACTTTGAGGCCGGCAGCCAATGCCGCATGGACTTTTGCGTTGAGCAATGCATTTTGCTCGCCGATCACGGTGCGGCGCTCGGAGTGGCCGACCAGCACCCAGGTGCAACCGGCATCCTTGATTTGCGCCAAACTGATTTCACCGGTGTAGGCGCCCTTCGTCTCTGTCCAGAAGTTTTGCGCGCCCACGGCGATTTTGGAGCCGGCCAGCGCGGCGGCCACCGGAATCAAGTGCACCGACACCGGAAACACCACTGCTTCGGCGGTGCCACCGGCAATTTTGCCCTCAAGGGCGCCAGCCAAGGCCACGGCCTCGGCTTGGTTCAGGTTCATTTTCCAGTTGCCGCCGATGATTTGGGTGCGGGACATGCGTGTTGTTCTAGGGGTGAAAAAGAAACGGAAATGGGTCGCGGATTGTAACGCAATGCGGATTTTGGCCAAGGGACGCCTTTCCCCTTGGCGACGGAAGGCAATCCCCCATGAAAAAGGGCGCCCGTCAGGGCGCCCTTCGCGTGTGCAATCAACCCGCAATCGTCCCAACCGGACGGATTACCAGAACTTGGTGAGGGTCAAGCGCCCTTCATGGCCCCGGCTGTTCTGGCGGACGGAGAAGCCGCCTTCCGCCGACAACTTCCAAGAACCCATCTTGCCGTCCAGGCCGGCCAGCACCTTCGCGCCGTAGCGGTCAATGGCATTGTCCGTGGGGATGCCCAGCGCGGTGGCGCTGGACCCGATGATGGAGGCTTTCCCCTTCTCCGTATGCACCGCCGCACCGAACACTTCGCCGGTCACATGGGAGCCCAGGCGCAATCCGCCTTCGGGCAACCGGAAATCATGGAACCAAGTGGCGCCCACGAAGCCCTGCCCAAGGGCGGTGTCGGCGCCGCCCACAGACAGAGGCACCGGACCGGTTTCCGCATAGCCGTCAATCCCGACATAGGTTCCGCGCAGGCCGGCGTAGGCCAAGAGGCGGTCCGCGCCGTTGGCGCTGGCCATCAGGTGCCCGACGCGGAAGGACGCGCCGACATCCCAGGCCTCCGTATCCCCGCGCTGGAGACCGGACACCACCGCGCGGGTGGTCTCCAAGTCGTGGTGTCCGCCGGTGACGGCCACATCCACCATCCACCCGTCAACCAACTCGACATGGGCATACAGGGCGAGGTGGTAGTCCCGGTCGGTCCCGGAAGAACCGAAGCCGGTCCGGTCATCCCAATCCGTATCCCCGTGGTTGAGGGCGGCCCCCAACACCAGGCCGTCCGCCACTTCGCCTTCCCAGCCCAGGGTCATGTCCCAGGTCTTGCCCTTCATGCTGCCGTCACGGCGGATCTCGCCATAGCCCCCGCCGAGGTACAACCCGTTGGAGAAGGCGTCCCCTCCTGCGGAGACATCGCCAAGGGCGGTGCCCCGCCCGATCTGCGCATCGGTCAATCCGCGCGCCTGGGTGTCCGGTTGGCCGATGGACAGGAGCGCCAAACGGTTGAACAACCCATCCATCATGCGGCCGGCGCCGGCCAAGGTGACGGCCTGCATGGCTTGGAACGCGTCCACCACGGTGGAATCGCCGTCCACGGCCGCCATCACCCCGATGTCGTTGCCGTCGCCGAGACGGTCGCCGTATTGGTAGGCGATGTCGCCGTGGACGGCGATGACATCACCGTTTGCGACATTGGCGAACGCGCCCGACTGGACGCCGCCGACGCTGATCATGACCTGGTCGGACACGATCGGATCCGTGGCGTTGTTCCCCGTGTGCAGGAAACCCGTGTCGGCCGTGAAGGATCCCGCCGCGGCGAAGTTGCCCGACACGTTCATCCTGGCACGGACATCCATGAACAAGACGCCATCGCCGGTCTGGGTGAAGTGGGCGGTGTTGACCACGCCGGAAGACCCGATGGCAAGCGCCCCGGCATTGGTGAAGGCGTTGCCCACCGTCACCGTGCCGCCATTCACGGCGGCGGCCGCGTTGAAGTGGTTGTGGAAATTCGCCGCGGACACCGTGCCGCCGTTCACCGCGATGTCGCCGTTGTAGCGGTTGGTGAGATCCCCGCTCAGGGTGGTCGCGCCGCCGTTGAAGAGGGTCGTGCTGCCGTAGCGGTTCTCCAGGTTCACCGCCTCCAAAGTGCCGCCATTGACGGCGAGCAAGCCGCCGTTGCCCCGGTTGACCACATCGCCGGTGGTGACCACCGTGCCGGACAGGGTCGTGGCGCCCCGGTTGGTGATCCCGCCCGAACCAAGGGTCGTGGTGCCGCCACTGATGTCGGTGGTCCCGCTGGAGCCGGTGGAGAGCGAGAAGCCCGACAGGTCGCCGCCGGTCTGCTCCAGCGTGCCGCGGTTGGTGATGTCCCCGGACAAGGTCGTCGTCCCGCCCGCGAGGGTGGCGGACGCGTTGTAACGGTTGTCGAAGTTCACCGCCTCCACCGTGCCGCCGTTCACCGCGAGGGTGCCGTCGTAGCGGGTGATGATGTCGCCGGACAGGACGGTTGCGCCATCGTTGAAGGTGGTCGTGCCGCCATGGCGGGTCGTCAGGTTCACCGCCTCCAAGGTGCCGCCGTTGATGTCCAGTTCGGCCCCGCTGCCCCGGTTGACCACATCGCCGGTGGTGACCACCGTGCCGGACAGGGTCGTGGC
>CAZVNU010000039.1:6049-12159 GCA_964628335.1 uncultured Phycisphaeraceae bacterium | reverse complement strand
CTGTTTTCTCAAAGGAAGCCCCCATGAGCACCCCCGCCTACACCCTCCCCCCCATCGGCGGCAATCCCGGCTCCTCGGCCAATGTCACCACGCCCGGCTCCTTCGCCAACAAGGCGAACTTGGCCCCCGGCATCGCCGGCGCGCTGACCTTCTCCAGCCCCAACACCCCCGGCATGCCGGCGCCGTCCAACAAGACCGCCTGGGACTTCATGCCCTTGGATTGGAAGTGCCTGGTCGCCATCGAAGAAACCCCGTGGTCGCCCGGCTGCAAGGCCCGCGCCCACGAAACGCACACCGCTTGGCAGGCCCCGGCCGGCTTCGAGCCGATGACGCAGTTGGAATTCGCCCGCCTTGGCGTCATCACGGCGCAAATGACGCGCGTGGCTGAGCGCGAGCCGCACCTCACCGCCGAACAGGTGCGCGACGAAGTCGCCGCCGGCCGCATGGTCATTCCGGCCAACAAGACCCACCTCAAGCACAAGCTGGACCCGATGGCCATCGGCCGCGCGTCGAAGACCAAGATCAACGCCAACATGGGCGCTTCGCCGGTGTCCTCCTCCACCGACGAGGAAGTCGAGAAGTTGCAGTGGGCCGAGAAGTGGGGCGCCGACACCGTGATGGACCTCTCCACCGGTGGCGACCTCGACGCCACCCGCGCGGCCATCATCCAGAACTCCACCACCCCCATCGGCACGGTGCCCATCTATTCGATGATCATCGGCCGCAAGATCGAAGACCTCGACGAGAAGATCATCCTCGCCGCCCTTGAATTGCAGGCGGCGCAGGGCGTGGACTACTTCACCATCCACGCCGGGCTGCTCAAATCGCACCTCAAGTTCGCCAAGAACCGCCTGATCGGCCTGGTCTCGCGCGGCGGCTCGATGCTGGCCAAATGGATGCTGACCCACAACGCCGAAAACCCGATGAACACGCTGTGGGAGCAGATCTGCGATGTGATGCGCCCCTACGATGTGACCTTCTCCATCGGCGACGGCTGCCGCCCGGGCGGCCTGGCCGACGCCACCGACGCGCTGCAGTTGGCGGAACTGGTGGAAATCGGCAAACTCACCGAACGCGCCTGGCGCAAGGGCATCCAAGTGATGGTCGAGGGTCCGGGCCATGTGCCCTTCGACCAGATTGAATACAACATGAAGTTGCAGCGCACGCTCTGCCACGGCGCACCCTTCTATGTGCTGGGGCCGCTGACCACCGACATGTTCCCCGGCTATGACCATATCACCTCGTGCATCGGCGCCACCGCCGCCGGCTACCACGGCGCCTCGATGCTCTGCTATGTCACGCCGAAAGAACACTTGGGCCTACCCAAGAAGGACGATGTGAAGCAGGGCTGCGTGGCCTACAAGATCGCCGCCCACGCGGCCGACATTGCGCTTGGCATCCCGCAGACCCGCGACCGCGACGACGACCTGACCCGCGCCCGCGCGGCGCTCAACTGGCAAAAGCACTTCGACCTGTCCTTCGACCCCGACACCGCCCGCGCCTTCCACGACGAAGACCTGGATGTGGACACCGACTTCTGCGCCATGTGCGGCCACGACTGGTGCTCGGTGCGCATCAGCAAGGAGATCCAGGAATGGGCCAGCGGCAAGGAGGAGGGCTTCGGCCGCGGCAAGACCGTGAAATCCGCCGCGCTCACCCCTGAGCAGGCCGAGATCCTCGAGAAGCGCGGCGTGCTCTCGCCGGAGGAAATCCACAAACTGGCCAGCAAGACCAAGGGCAAGGTCGCCAAGACCGACGAAGGCAAGGCCTCCTGCCACAGCGATTATGTGGATCCGGAAGAAGCCAAGAAGATACAGGGCGCCGAAAAGTTGGTGCAGGTGGACATCCGCCCGGCGCTGGGGATCGCCAAGACCACCAGCATCATCTGACCCACAACCCGACGCAAGAAAAAACGGCCCACGGCCGTTTTTTCTTTTACCATCACGCAGAAATCCCAAGGAGCCTCAAGGAGTCTCTCATGCGCCCCATCGCCGCCACCGTCCTACTTGCCTGCCTCGCCCTGTCCTGCGGCGCCCGCGCCACGGAGGCGGACGACCGCCTGTGGGCCGTCGGCTCCAACGCCGCCAAGGTCTGCGCGCCCTGCCTGGATGACTACCTGATCGTGCCCGAATACCGCGCCGACTGCGGCAGTTCGCGCGGCATCCCCTTGGACACCTTGCGCAAACAACTGGCCACCGAATACACCTGGCCCAACAACAAAGGCAAGGAGGAGCGCCATACGGCCCCGGCGGACGAAGCGGAAGTCCGCGCCGCCGATGCCTTGCGCACCTTGGATCCCGGCGACTACGGCTGGCTCCACTCGGTGGAAGTGGTCAAGGTGAACGGGGAGCACGACATGCTGGTGACCCACCTGCAATTGGCCGACGCCAAAATGGCGAAAGCCGACCTGGAAAAATTCTCGGGCAATGTCACGGCCAACGCAAAAAAGGAACAGGACGCCGCCAAGGACGCTTATGACCGGCAAATCGACGCCTTGGAGAAGCAGAAGAAAAACCTGGAGGCTTGGCGGGCCTTCGGCAAGGAACAGGGGAAAAACAACCAAAATGCGGGAAAACATGATGGGGCAACAATCAAGATTGATGAATTGGAAAGCCAAATCAAACAATTGGAGCAGCGGGAAAAAGACCTCCTCAAACAGCTCTCCGCCGACAAATCCGCCCTGCTCAAGGCCGCCAAAAAACGCATGGACGCCCGGCGCGACGCCGATTCGGTGCAGAAAAAAAAGCGCAAGGAACTTGGCCAGACCTTCCGGCTGACCGGCTTCGCCACCGCCCATTTGCGCGCCGGCGACCGCTTTGCCGGCCCCCGAAAAGACGGCCTGCAGGTGGCCGTGGCCTGGCGGGACAAATCGGGCAGCTTGGTGCTGGCGCCGGTGGAACTGCTGAAAAAACCCTTGGACAAGCCGGGCCTTGGCGCGTTGCTCGCCAAACGGAAAACCACCCCGGCGGAATTCACGCTCCAACTCAAAGCCGCAAAGCGGGGAAAAACAGGCGAGGCGGCCAAACAAGCAGTCGCCCGCGCGATGGCGCAACTGATCAGGGACAAGTAAACCCACTTGAACGACTTTTTCGTGCATTCATCCCAATGATTGGCACAGCCGTGCCACCTCACGGGCCAGATCAGGTTGCAGTTTCTCAACCGCCGCGAAATCCTCCGCCTTGGCATATTGCTCGCTTTGCAGCGCCAGCCGCCGCACCGGCTCGGCGGCCAGTTGCGCCACCACCCCCTTGATGGTGTGCAGCACCCGCCGTACTTCTTCGATGTTGCGACCGCTCAAATGCTTGTTCAAGATTTCCATCTGCACCGGCAACTCGGCGCACACCATCTGCCGCATGTCCTCCAGCAGCACCTGATCGCCGCCGATACGGTCCAACGCCAATTGCGGGTTCCAGGCCGGCTCGTCGGCCTGGGGCGCCGCCAAGGCGGCGGCTTCATCCGGCAGGGCATCCGCATCACCCGCCACGGGGATGTCTTCAACCGCCACCCCGGGCCCCTTGGCCATCCTGCCCACCATGGCCAGCAAATGCTCCTGACGCACAGGCTTGGCCAGATATTCATCCATGCCTGATTCCAAGCATTTTTCACGGTCGCCGCTCATCGCGTTGGCGGTCATGGCCACGATGGGCAACCGTTGCCACCCCTTGGCCAATTCACGGTTGCGGATATGGCGGGTGGCGGTGTAGCCATCCATCTCGGGCATTTGGCAATCCATCAGCACCAGATCGAACTGGCCGGAACCGGCTGCCTTGTCCAACGCCTCCACCCCGTTGCAGGCCACGGTCACTTGATGCCCGGCCTTTTCCAGCATGCCTCTGGCGACCTTTTGATTGATGAGTGAGTCTTCGACCAACAGGATGCGCTTGGCACCCTTGGTCCCCACCGGGATGGCCTGCGGCATTTCTGGCTGCCACGCCGTCAGGGCCGCCGCCAGCGCGCGCGCCAATTGCGCCGGGCGCAGCGGTTTTTGCAATGTCTGATGGAATTGGTTGGCGCCTTCATGCTTGTTGGTGACGCCCGAGCCGGCTGAGCTGGCCAGGATGAGCGGCATGCCCGCGCAAGCGGGCAATTGATGGATCAGCTTGGCCAAGGCCCAGCCATCCATGCCGGGCATCATGCCGTCCAACACGGCCAAGTCATAGGCGCATTCCCCGCTGGCCGTGGCATCATGCAGCAAAGTCAGCGCCTCCTGCGCACTGGCGGCCTCATCCACCCGCAAATTCCAGCGCTGCAGCAACGAACCGGCGACCTGGCGGTTGACGGCGTTGTCATCCACCAGCAGCACGCGGCGACCCGCGAGAAACGCCAGATCCGGCATCCCTTCATCGGGGTTGACCACATCCACATGGTCGGTGATCGGAATCATCAACTCAAACCAAAAGGTGGAGCCGCGCCGGGGCTGGCTCTCCACCCCCATGCGCCCGCCCATGGCGGTCACCAAACGGTGGCAGATGGCCAGGCCAAGGCCGGTGCCGCCGTATTTGCGCGTGGTGGACGCATCGGCCTGCATGAAAGGTTGAAACATGCGCTTGAGCGATGCCTCGGGAATGCCCTCGCCGGTGTCGATCACCTCAAAGCGCACCCATTCCCACGGCATGGGCTTGACCGTCAGCCGCACCCAGCCGCGCGGCGTGAATTTGATGGCATTGCCCAGCAGATTCACCAGCACCTGGCGCAGCCGGCTGGGATCGCCCAAACGCACATCCTGCAAGTTGGGCGGTAAATCCAACTCCAGTTCCAAGCCGCGGGCGGCGGCGGAAACCGCCAGGGTTTGCATCGCGCGGCTGGCCAGTTCATGCAAAGAAAAGCCGACTTTTTCAAAGTCCACCTTGCCCGCTTCGATCTTGGAGAAGTCCAGCACATCGTTGATGACGCCAAGCAGGCTTTCGCCGCTGTGGCGGATCAGCCCCAATTGCTCGCGTTGGGTGGCATTGAGCTGACTTTGCCCCAGCAATTCCGCCATGCCGATGACCCCGTTGAGCGGGGTGCGGATTTCATGGCTCATGGTGGCCAAAAAGGTGCCTTTGGCGCGGCTGGCCTCTTCGGCTTCTTCCTTGGCTTGGGTCAATTCCGCGGTGCGCAGCGCCACGCGGTCTTCCAGGGTGCGTTGCTCATCGGCCAATTGCCGGTCACGACGGTGCAGCTGCGCCCCCATCTCGTTGAAGGACGCCCCCAGCACGTCAATTTCATTCTTGGCACCGTCCTTGACGGGGATGCGCCAATCCAAATCGCCGCCGCCCATGCGCATGGAGGCCGCCGTCAATGCGCGCAGGGGGTGGGTCACCCAATGCCGCACCAACAGAATGATCATCATCGCCTGCACCACGAAGGCGACCATTGAGAAAATGATGATCAGCAGGGTGATCTGCCGCATCAATTCGGCGCTGGCCGCCTCCGACAGGGCCATCTGTTCACGCACCTGCTGGGCCAGCCAATGCTGGATCGCCCAGCCCCCCAACGCCACCCATGCCGCCGCCGCCACCAAAAGTGTCAGGACCAAACGGGTCCCCAAGCGCGCCCACCACGATGTGACGACATAAGCCATGAATTTTCTCCAGTGCAGGATTTTAGGAACGCGCCCTGCCGCTGCCAACCCTAAAATCCGAGAATCTTTGCCCGGCAGCCTCCGTTTTTTCACCCATGACCGACTTCCGCACCGATTTTCTCGCCTTTGCCACCGACGCCGATGTGCTGCGCTTCGGCTCCTTCGTCACCAAAGCCGGGCGCACCTCGCCCTACTTCTTCAACGCCGGCCTGTTCAACGACGGCCTGAAATTGAAACGCCTGGGTGAGTTCTACGCCGATGCGGTGCAAGCCAGCGGCCTTGGGTTTGATGTGCTCTTCGGACCGGCCTACAAAGGCATTCCGCTGGTGGCTTCGGTGGCGGTGGCGTTGGCCGGGCGCAATCTCAACCAGCCCTTTGCCTACAACCGAAAAGAGGCCAAGGACCACGGCGAAGGCGGCACCCTGGTGGGCGCGCCCGTGCGTGGCCGTGTGCTCATCATTGACGACGTCATTTCCGCAGGCACCTCGGTGCGCGAATCCATCAGCATGATCCAGGCCGCCGGGGGCACGCCCAGCGGCGTGCTCAT